>CAZLDF010000305.1:0-6241 GCA_964558095.1 uncultured Isosphaeraceae bacterium
AAGGCCCTGCAGGAATCGGTGCAAACACAATGGTCCTATGACCCGCAGACGGGCGTCTCCACTCCGCCGACGAAGGAGAAGATCGAGAAGGCATATCGGCTTCGAGGCGACGCCGCCGCGGCGCTCCGCCGGGCCGAGGGCGAATTCTTCGACGCGATGGCGCTGACGCTCGTCGAGCCCGACGACGAAGCCGCGCAGAAGCGCATGCAGCGGGTGCGCTGGCGGCGGGATCGCCAGTGGGCCACCCCCGGCGGCAACCTCGGATGGACGCAGCGCTCCGCCGAGGCCGGCGTCGATGTCGTGCAGCTCATCCAGCAGCTTCGCCTCGATGACAAAACGCTCGCCTCCATCGACGACATCTGCTTCGAGTATGAGCGCGACGCCGCGGCAGCGCAGTCCAGCGTCTATGAACTCACGCTCCTCGTGCAGAAGAACAATGAAATCTGGGGCGCTGAGTGGCAGCGGCTCTTCGCGGAAGATCCGCAGGCGGCGCAGAACTATCAGCGAAACTACCGGGAAATCTTCGGCGACTCGCAGACGAAGCTTGCCGAGGCCTCCAACGCCGCCAGCGCCGTCAATCTCACAACGATGAAAAGACTCGAAGAGCGCTTCGAGCCCGAGACATGGCGCCAGTTTCAGCGCGCGTACAACGTCCACGCCTTCCCCGACATCTACAACGATCCCCGCGCCCCACTCGCTGCGCTCGATCGCGCCGCCTCGCTCGAAGACCTTTCCTCACAGCAGCGACAGAGCCTCAACGAATTGTCCATTTCGTTCCGCCCCGCCTACGACGCTCTGTGCGATCAACTGGCGGACCTTCGACGCGAATACCAGCAGCCCAACTGGGCGGCGATGGCCGACCAGGACGAAATCCGAAACTGGCAGGAGCAGCAGGCGAAACAAGAGCGCGTCGAGTTCGACCGCACCGAACTCATCGCCCGAGCGGTCAGCCGCATGCGAATCATTCTGTCTGAAGAGCAGATTCGTCGCCTGGGCGGCATGCCGAAGCTCGACGACAATCAGGGCCACGGCATGGGGTGGTGAGGCTCACCCTTCAGTGGCACAGGCGTCTCGCCTGTGATGGATTCTTAGGCCTCAATGGCAGAAGAATCGATGACGGTCAGCGATCGTCAAACCTCGTCAGCCGCTTCCGGCAAGCCATCGCGCTCCGTCGGACGTCAGCGTGAAACGATATCCGAGATGCACGCGATAGCGAAGCCGCGGAAGTTCCGCGCGAGTCGCCAGATCGATGATCTCGCGCTTCGTGAAGCCCGCGCGCACGCTCGCCGGCCCGTCGTGCTTCACCAGCGGCGGCGCGCGCAACGAGAGCAAGCGCATGCCCAGCGATCCGATCACGCCACGGACAAGATCGTTGACGACCACGCGGCGCCTCGCCACGTGCTGCATGATCGCGAGCATCGTCACGACTTCAACATCCTGCAAATGATGCAGAAACATGCCCGCGTGCGCGTAATCGAACGAGCCTGATGCGAAGCGGTCGCGCAGCGTGAGGGCGTGGGCGCAGAGCAGCTCGATGTCCGCTTCGCCGCCGATGTGCTCGCTCGCCAGTTTGATCGTCGCGGGATGGGCATCGACGGCGGTGACGATCACGCGCCGGCCGTTTGACCGCGCCCAGCGCACCACGGCTAGCGGGATGTCCGCCGAGCCCGTGCCGACGTCGAGCAATCGCACGGGCCGATCCGCGGGCCATGATCGCGCATCGCGATGGAGGATTCGCAGCAGCACCTTCGCGCCGCCGAGCCTTCGATTGACGGTTCGCAGGAACGCCAGCGCGCGAGCCAGTTCACGCGGATCGGCGTCGGGCCGGTCCATCAATTCCGGAGCAATCGTTCGCCTGGTCAATGCGTGCATCGCGGTGCGTGTTTATAGCAGGGATCTGTCGGACCCCTGCGAAACGGCGCTCGCCGATGCTGTCCGCCATAGAATGATGACGATGTCCATGATCTCCGCAGGATCCAAACGCGCCGGCGCGGCTCAACCGCGGATTGACAACGCATCGCCCGCGGCCGCTGCGTCCTCGCCGGTGAACGCTGTCGCGGCGCATGACGGACCGGTCGAGACCTCGCCTCGCAAACCCATCACGCTGCGCTCGTTGCTGCGCATGGTCGAGCGGGGCGAGAAGTTCGCCTGCCTGACATGTTACGACGCGACGACGGCGCGGTGGCTGCAGCGGGCAGGCATTCACATGTTGCTCGTGGGCGACACCGCGGCGGAGATGATCCTTGGCCTGCCCAGCACGATCCACGCGCCGCTGGATTTTCTGCTCACGCTCACCGCTGCGGTCAAGCGAGGCGCGCCCGATTTGTTCGTGATGGGCGACATGCCCTTCATGAGCTACCAAGCCGACGAAGCCGAAGGCGTTCGCAACGCCGGCCGCTTTCTTACTGACGGCATGGCCGACTGCGTGAAGCTTGAGGTCGATCGTTCGTACAGTTCGCTGGTGTCGAAGATTGCGCGCGCCGGCGTGCCGGTGGTCGCGCACGTCGGCACGCGGCCGCAGCTTGCGAAGATGCGGGGCTACCGGGCTTCGGGCCGCACCGCCGACGAAGCGCAGGAACTTGTCGCCGACGCCCTGGCCATGCAGGACGCCGGCGCCTGCATGCTGCTCATCGAAGCGGCGCCCAATGAAGTTTCGCAGCGAATCGTCGAGAAAACGTCCATTCCCGTCATCGGCTGCGGCGCCGGCCCCGCGTGCCACGGCCAGGTCGTCGTTCTGCAGGACATCCTCGGCCTGACGCACTGGCAGCCGTCGTTCGCCCGGCCTCTCATGCGGCTGGGCGATGAAATCATCGCCGCCGCTGAGCGTTGGATTCATAATGTGAGAACAGGTGATCTGGGCGAGCATCCCTACCAGATGGAACCGGCGGAACGCGCGAGGTTCTAACTCGGAAAAAGTCCAAACGTCCAAAAGTCAAAAAGTCCAAATCAGAATCAGAATGTGTTGCGTTTGTGCGCTGTTTGTTGGTCCTCACCGACAGGGGAGATCATGCGAAAACTGACTGACTACGGCCCGAGCATCATCGTCCTCGCCACGGCCCTGCTGGTGCTCTTCGCGGGCCCCAGCGCCGTCAGACAGCTCACCTATGCGCAAACCCGCGCCAACGTCATTCAGGCGAGCGATCGCCTGGCCAACAACAGCATCCTCGAAGCGCTCAACCAGGCCTATCGCGACATCGCCCTCGCCGTCGAACCGTCGGTCGTGCATGTCAGCGTCCAGCAGCTTGTCGAGAATCGCTGGGGACCGCAGCAGACGATTTCATCGGGCTCCGGCTGGGTGTACGACCAGCAGGGCCACATCGTCACCAACTACCACGTCATCGAGAACGCCGAAGAGATTGAAGTGCAGCTCGACACGGGCGAGCGGCGGCCGGCGACAGTCGTGGGCGTGGACAAGTTCACCGACATCGCCGTCATCAAGGTCGAGCCCGGGCGCCTGCACCCCGCGATGCTCGCCGACCCCGCTGATCGCGTCAGCCAGGGCGACCTCGTGTTTGCCTTCGGCTCGCCGTTCAACTTCAGGTTCTCGATGAGCATGGGCGTCGTGAGCGGTCAGGGACGCTCGGTCGGCGTGATTCGCAACGAGGCCGGGCGCGCCGTCGGCTATGAGAATTTCATCCAGGTCGATGCCGCGATCAACCCCGGCAACTCCGGCGGCCCGCTGACGGACTACCGCGGCCGCGTCATCGGCATGAACACCGCCATCGCCACCGGGCCTCAGCAGTCCGATCGCGGCATCGACGAAGGGCAATTCGCCGGCATCGGGCTGGCGATCCCGCTGGACATGATTCAGCCCGTGGTGGATCAGATCATCTCGCAGGGATATGTCGAGAAGGGCTTCGTCGGCGTGCACATCGACGAGCTGGATTCGCCGCGGGCGCAGCGTTTTCCCATCCGGTCGTTCATCGGCAAGGGCGCGGTGGTGACGGGGATCGAGCCGGGCGGCCCAGCCGACCGCGCCGGCCTCCAGCCCGCCGACGTCGTCACGCACGTCGATGGCCGCCCCATCGCCAGCGTCCCGCAGATGCAGTCGATCATCACCTCCAAGGCGCCCGGCGACGCGATCGACATGCGCGTCTGGCGCTTCGACGACGCCGAGGGCGCCGGCCGTACGCTGGAAGTCCACGTGCAGCTCGACCGCCTCTCCACCCTGCGCGTCGCGGGCATTCTTCCCGCCGATCAGTCGCTGGATTCCATCATCGAGCTCGGCATCGCGAAAATGCAAACCGCGACCCGTGAGAACACCGCCGGCTACAACCTGCGCTACGTGCCCGGCGTGCTGATCGAAGAGGTCGTCGCGGGCACGCATCTGGCATCGATGATGCCGGTCGGCTCAATCGTCGTGCAGGTGATGAACCGCGACGTCGAAACCGTCGAGGAATTCGTCATCGCGCTGCGGCAGTACGACCTGCGCATCGACCCCTTCCGCGGCGGCGGCGGCGCGCGCATCGAGTTCATCCGCCCCGACGGCAGCCGCGAGAGCGCGTTCCTCGGCCTCCTGCCGCGGCAGTGAATCGGCGCGGCATTGTGATTCATGCAAATGGGCGCCTCGAGAAGGAGGTCGCCACAGCGACCGAATTGCCGTGCGGGCGTGCAGCTACGGTTAGATGCAACAGAGTCGTCCCGGAGCACGGGCTTCCGCTGCGCTTCAACTCACGGCGTTGTGCGGCGCCCGAACACCATGATTGAACTCAAACGGCTCCAGCGACACTGATCATGTCACCGCGGCACGCGGCCGGAGCGCTCCTTCGGCGCTTCCGCCGTTCGCGGGCCCACGCGGGCCGCACGCCGATCGACGCCGGGAACGCGCGGCGGCGCATCCACCACCTGCGTGCTCTGGATCACCGGCGGGTCCGCCGGCCGACCCGCAGCGACGTCGGCCAGCTCGACCGACGCGATCGCCCCGATCGTCGCCGCTCCCTCGATCGCATAGCCGAACGCGCAATACTGCCCGTCCAGCCGCGCCGTCCCCGCGCGCGAAAGACACACGAAGAACTGGCTGCCCGCGGAATCGGGGTCGTCGCTCCGCGCCATCGAGATCACGCCGAAGTCGTGCGGCAGATCGCTGGGCTCGATCGGCAGCCACCACCCCGGCCCGCCGTCGCCCGTCGATGTCGGGTCGCCCGCCTGGATGACGAACGGCTCGCCCGCGCGCGTCAGCGGCACCACGCGGTGGAACACCACGCCGTCGTAGAAGTTGCTCTCGCACAGGTGCAGGAAATTCCACGCGGTGTTGGGCGCGGCGGCATGGCTCATCGCGAACCGCATCTCGCCCAGGCTCGTGCGCATCACGACGTCCCGCTCGCTGAAGATGCGCAGGCCAGACATCAGCGGTTGGTGCGATTCTGACTGCGCTTGCGGCGAGCCCATCGGCGCCATGAGCGTCATCGGCGTGATGACGACGCCTTCTTCATCGTCCTCATCTTCGCCGGCGGTCTTGCCTTCTTCATGCGCGGCGTCGGGAACGCCGGGCGCCTCACCCGGCGGCGCCGTCGTCGGCGTCGCGGGGGGGGGCTGGAGCGGCGCGTCCGGCGGGGCGTTCTCATCGCGCCAGCCGATGATCCGCGCGTGCATCGCGCCGGTCACCGGGTGCGGCTCGATGCGCGTCATCGGGATCTGCCGCGAAAGCATCGGCTGAAGCACCAGGGCCGAACCCGCGGGCTGATCGTCCAGCAGAAGCTGAAGGTAGTGCGCCCGGCGAAGCTCCCACAGGTCGGGGAACAACACCGCCAGGTCGATGCGGCCGGGACGAACGGAAAGCGGACCCCCCTTCGTCCGTCCCGCTCCATCGAGCAGCACGATCGCGGCGCGCTTGGTCTGGGGCGTCGCGCTGACAACCACGGGCACGCTGCGGCCCACGCCGTTGAAGAGCTTCTCGACCCGCAGACCGGGCGCCGGCTGCGGCGCGGCGCTTTGCGCGATCGCCGGCGAACTCCCGCTGAACAGCGCGACAAGTCCAGCGAGCAGCAACATCGCGTTCACGCGGATCGTGCCCTGGATTCGTTTGTGCAACATGACGATCTCTTTCCGTCAGTTCGTTGATCGCTCACGAGCGAGACGCCCGTGCCATTTTCCTTTGCGCCACTTTCCCGGCGCCACGGTCGATATCCTATCCGCATGGACGATCCAACCCGGCTGGCCCGGCTGCTTCTGGGCACGGCGGCGACGCTGGCGCAGGCGACGAGCGCGCGCGGCATCATCGTCGCCATCGACGCCCTGCCCG
>CAZLDF010000306.1:0-2641 GCA_964558095.1 uncultured Isosphaeraceae bacterium
ATCTCCCAGACCGTGAGGAAATCTCCCAGACCGTGAGGAAACCTCTCAGACCGTGAGGAAATCTCCTGATCCATGAGGCAATCTCCCGGTTCGCGGAGCGACTCCGCGGTTCGCGGAGCGACTCCGCGGTTCGCGGAGCGACTCCGCGGTCCGCGGACTGACTCCGCGGTTCGCGGAGCGGCTCCGCGGTTCGCGGACTGACTCCGCGGTTCGCGGAGCGGCTCCGCGGTTCGCGGGCTGACTCCGCGGTTCGCGGAGCGGCTCCGCGGTTCGCGTAGCGGCCACGCGGTTCGCCGCGGGTGGACAAGCAAGCACAGCCGGCCGAGCCGCGCCGCCCCCACCCCAATCGGCCCCAGCCTCCCGGCGGTCGCAACCGCCCCGCGCGGCTGCGGCTCGTCGTCTGCTAGGATGTTCTTCATGGCAGCTACACATCCCATGGACGGGAGCCGGTCAGCGATGCTCAGCACGAATCAGTCCCCTCAGCGTCACGTTCTGCCCTCGACGCGCGAATCCGTCACGCACAAGTTCGCGATCTCCGGCCACGAGGGTTATCTGACCGTCGGCCTTTTCCACGACGGCGCCCCCGGCGAGGTCTTCATCAAGATGGCCAAGGAAGGCTCGACGCTCTCCGGCCTCATCCAGGGCTTCTGCATCGCCTTCAGCCTCGCGCTGCAATACGGCCTGAGCGTCGAGGACGCGGTCGCGCGCTTCCGCGGCATGCGCTTCGAGCCGATGGGCCCCACCAGCAACCCCGACATCCCCGAAGCGGCGAGCATTCTCGATTACGTGGCGCGATATCTCGAGCAGCAGTTCGTCACGCCGCGCGGGCGTGCCGTTGCGACGCGCGTGTGAGCGATGTCGCGGCGATCTCGCCGTGCAATCGCGGGCACGCATGCACGCGAAATCCGCAGCCGCGAATGAACGCGAATGGACGCAGAGCGACACAACGAGCATTCTCAGCGATCGACAGCTTCCACCCGCGGCGAGGCGGCGGAAGTGCGCGACTTCCTGCATTCTCGCGCCGGCGAGATGGTGCGCCTGCTTGTCGAACTGGTGGAGTGCGAGTCGCCCTCGGATGACGCCCAAGCTGCGGCGCGGGTGATGCGCATCCTGACGCGGGAACTCGTCGCGAGCGACTTTCGCGTACATCTTGTGGCGCGCAATGATGGTGGGGGTGGCCAGTTGCTCGCCCTGCCGCGGCGTCGGACGCGAAGTCAACCGGTGCAAATGCTGCTGGGGCATTGCGATACGGTCTGGCCCCTCGGGACGCTGGCGTCGATGCCCGTTCGCATCGAGGACGGCAAACTTCACGGCCCCGGCGTGTACGACATGAAAGGCGGCTTGGTGCAGATGCTCTACGCAATCGATGCGCTTCGCGCGTCCGACGTGGAACCGCCGGTCACTCCGTTCATCTTCATCAACTGCGACGAGGAGATCGGCAGCCCGGCGTCCGCCGACCGCATTCGCCGGCTCGCGCGGCGGTGCGATCGCGTGCTCGTCGCCGAACCCTCGCTGGGGCTCGACGGCCGCTTGAAGACGGCGCGCAAGGGCGTCACGCGCTACAGCGTGCGCGTCGTCGGCCGCGCTGCGCATGCGGGGCTCAACCCGGAAGAGGGCGTCAGCGCGGTCCTGGAAATGTCGCACGTCATTCAGAAGCTTTGTGCGCTGAACGACCCGGATGCCGGCGTGACGGTCAACGTCGGCACGGTGGCGGGCGGCACGCGCGCCAACGTCGTGGCGCAGGAAGTCGTCGCGGTCGTTGACGTTCGGGCGCTGAAGCTGGAAGACATGCATGCGGTCGAGCGCGCGATTCGAAGCATCGCGCCGACGCTCGCCGGCGCTCAGATCATCGTCGAAGGGGGGGGTGCAAGCGGCCGCCCGCCCATGGAGCGCACGCCCGGCAATCGCGAACTCTGGCGCCGCGCGCAGCACGCGGCGACCGAACTCGGCTTCACGCTCGACGAGGCGATCGCTGGCGGCGGCTCCGACGGCAGCTTCACGAGCCGCCTCGCGCCCACGATCGACGGGCTGGGGCCGGTGGGCGGCGGTGCGCACGCGGCGCACGAATTCGTGTTCGTCGATCAGCTTCCGCTTCGCGCGGCGCTGCTGGCGATGCTTATCGCCGGCCCGCCGATTGTTCATCATTCCAATAACATGCTCGTATCGTGATGGGAGCCGTGCTTCCGGAGAGCGACTCAGCGTGAAACGACGGGAAGGTCTGGCCAAACTGACGGGCGCCGAGCGCTACATCGATGACGAGTCGATGCCCGGCATGCTGTGGGGCATGACGGCGCGCAGCCCCTCGCCGCGCGGGCGCATCGTCGATATTCGCTTCAATGGCGCAATCGACTGGTCGCAGTTTGTCATCGTCGATTATCGCGACATCCCCGGCCGTAACGAGATCTTCCTGATCGAAAACGATCAACCGATCCTCGCAGCGGAATGCGTGCGCCACGTTCACGAGCCGATCGTGCTGCTGGCGCACGCTTCTCGCGAAGCTGTTCGCCATGCGGTGCGCGCGGTTGAGGTGGTCGTCGATCCGCTTCCGCCCATCTTCGACTTTCTCGCGACGCCCAGTCGAGCGCAGGCTCAACACGGCTCGGACAATGTGCTCAAACGCCTGCAAATCACGAAGGGCGAT
>CAZLDF010000307.1:0-4729 GCA_964558095.1 uncultured Isosphaeraceae bacterium
CCGCTGGCTCCGCCGCCGCGGTTTCCGCGTCGTCCACCGCAACTTTCGACTCGGACGCGACGAGATCGACCTCGTCGCGCTCGATCCCGACGGCCGAACCATCGCCATCGTCGAGGTGAAGACGCGCACGACCGAACACCATCCGCCGCAATTGAGCGTCGATGGCCGCAAGCAGCACTACATGCTGCGCGTGGCGCGGGCGCTAGGACGGCGCGCGGAATTCGCGGACCGACCGATGCGATTCGACGTGATCGCGGTGACATGGCAGGCCGGTCGCCCGCCGCAGGTGCAGTACATCCCGAACGCGTTTCAGCCGCGATGACGGACGCCTGTGAAACTATCTCAAGACGGAGATTCAAGGCTGAGTTCGCGAGAGTTCCGCGGCATTCGCCGGGCGTGCGGCTGTCGCCCCAACTCTCTCCCAAATGGAGAGGGAGATTTGAGATGGTCTCTATGCGTATGCGCGAGCGCTGACGATCCTCGCCCGCCGCGCCCCTTCAGGCCGCACGGCGGCTGGCGTCCCCGGCCTTGATCATCCGGACGAGTTCATCGAGCATCGCCTCCGTCACCGGCTTGATCAGCCAGGCGTCGCAGCCGCTGCTGAGCGCCTTCTTGCTCGCCTGTTCGTCCACGATCCGGGTGAGGGCGACGATCGGCCGGGTGAAGCCGGTGCGGCGCACTTGGGTGAGAAAATCGGGCAGTTCGATGCCGGGCGATGCGGGTTCGACAATGATCGCATCGAAGAACTGGGCCTTGGCACGCTCGAGGGCTTCGGCGGCTTCGGTCGTGGTCTCCGCGTCGATTCCGCGGGCGGTCACGCCGTCGGCGACGGCCCGGGCCGCGGGCGATTCCGCGTCGACGATTAACAGCCTCAGGCGATCGTTTTCGCCGGCGAACGTCATCGCGTCGATCGGCTCGTCGAACCGGATCGAAAGCTCGTGCATCCAGTTATCGACGTATCGGCAGCGAACGACCTGGCCGGGCGCCATGACCGGCCGTTGGTCGCGATCGATCAGTCGCACCACGCAGCGTGTGCCCTTGTGGGTGAAGGCGCCGTGCAGCACAGCGATGCCTCGATTGCTGAGATTCCGCGCCGGGACGACGAAGCGGGTCGCATAAGCCGACTGGGGGTTCTGCAGCGCGATCTCGACGCAGGGCTGGCGGTATTGGAATCGGCGATGGGCGCGCTGCATCGCCTTGGGGTCGCGCGGCGCGCTGTCCAGCCGCTCGAGCGTCTGGCGGATCAGTCCGTCGTCCGCGCGGACGGAAGCTTTCAGTTCGCTGGGGTGGCGCTGCGTCACGACGGTCCTCGGGAGATGGAAAGAGAAAACGCAGGCGGACGTCGCGGACCGCGCTGATGCATAGGTCGGCAGATGAGGGCCGACGCCGCAGTTCCGTCCGCGCTTAGACGCCATCAGGCGCGAACCATCCCCGCAAAGGCCGCCGCGTGCGAGCGCCGACGCCCGATAATCGTCTCGACCGCGTGATTCACGGACTGCCGGGCCGCGGGCTGCCCGCTCGGACCCGTTCACAAAGTTCAATCAACTCGTCGATGCGATCCTGCGACTCGCGCAGAGACTCGGAGCGATCGAGCGAGCGCAGCGCGCCTACCGCCGCGTCGCCCACCCCGGGAAACCCATATCCGCCCGCCATCAGAGAGAGCACTTCGCACGACTGTCGCACCGCCGCCAGGTCGTCGCGAACCAGCGACTGGCGGAGTTGTTCAGCGTGGCTCTTGACCTGCAGCACGAATTGGTTGACCTGCATCCAATTGTCCTTCGGCGGCAGGATGCTGTAGATCGGCGGCGCTGGGGGCCCATGTTCTTCACGACTCTGCATCATGCGTGGAAACTCCCATGCGTGGTACGCGAAACGCGCAAAGCGAGGCGCGAGCGACCACTCGCACCTCGTGTTGCCTCAGTTGTGACCCGATCCTCAGGGCGCAGGCGTCGATCGATCGGCGCCTCGCTCGAATCCCGCAACGACTCAGGGAAGGCAGTCCGGCTCGGTCGTGGGAAGGCCCTTGACCATCCGCTCCCAGTGGATGAGCCATCTCAGAACGCAGTCTGCGTTGGCCAGTTCAGGATCGATCTGCGGCTCTTCCGGGGACGCAGTCGCGAGCGGCGCCACGGTCGCCGTTTCATCCGCCTTGGCGGTTTGGGCAACACCCTCGGCCGAGGGCACCGCGAGCAGCACGGCCGCGCCGGCAAGCAGCATCGTCAAGCCGCGAAGCACCAGCCCGCCGGCCCGCCCGCGCGATCTTTCGGAATCGGCCCGCCGCCTGCTAGAATGTGTCTGGTCCAGGGCTTCCAGGGAATGAAAGCGCACGTACAGCCCGGCGTGTTTCCTGTCACGCATTTCTCGCCTACCTTTCTTCTGGCCATCTGGCCGAGTTGTGGGAACCGGTGTGAGCAGACGATGCGCCCAGTTCCGCCTATGGAGGCGAGCGCCGACGAAAAACGTGACACTTAAAGTTCAGACTTTTTGAGTTTTTTTGTCTGGGGCCCGCGGGGTGGATCGGAAATCGGGGGTTGCCGGCCTGAGCTGGGTGGTTGGGAAAGGAAGGCATCCGATGGTGATCAGTCGTGAAGCACAATCCGGCGAGTTCCTGGTGCAGCGCATCCGCGAAGGCGATCGCCACGCCGCGGCCGATTACGGCATGAGCATGGCGCCGATCATCCGCCGGCGCATCCGCGGCAAGCTCGGTCCGAGAATGCGCACCCTCTTCGATTCGCTCGACATCGTCTCAACTGTCCTGCGGCGGCTGGACCTCTACGTCGTCGCCGGGCAGATTCGCGCGACGACCGAGGATGAACTTCGCGCGCTCATCATGACCATTACCCAGCACGCTTTGCTTGACAAGGCGCGGATGTACGAGCGCCTTCGCGCGGCCGAAGGCGAGGACCGCAACCTCGCCCGATTGATGCTTGACCGCACACGCGATGGCGAGAACCTCGACGACGCAGCGCTGGACGTCACCCTCGAGCAGGCCGTCAGCTCCCTTTCCAACGAAACCGACCAGACGATCCTCTGGCTCTGGCTGACCGGCATCGATCACGGTCTGACGGCGCAGATCGTCGGCATCTCGCTCGAACACGTCCGCAAACGATGGGAGCGAATTCGATCGCGTTTGCGCCGCACGCTCGGGAGAGCCGCGGCCTGATGGGCAACGACCCGAAACTGTACGAACTGCTTCGATCGGAAGTCCGGCGAATGCAGGGGCGGCATTCGCTCGGGGACTTTCTGACTGAACATGGCGTTACCGACGACTACGACATCGCCGAACTGATCGATGTCGACGGCCGCGAACGTCTGTCGATGGGACTCGACGTCGAGCTCGAAGACTATCTAAAGGTTCATGCCGACATTCATTCGATGCCCGTGTCGCTCGATGCCGCGATCGACATGGCGCTGCGCTCTTCTTCACGCAATTCACGCCCCACCGAATCCGCGGTGAATCTACTCATCTGGCGCCATCCGGAACTGGAGGCGGCCATTCGACGGGCCGTGATGTTGGACGAGGCGCTCTGGTCCACCAGCACCGTTTCGCCCGATGGATCGGCCTATCGCCATTGCCTGCCGTGCGACTTCGGCCCGCTGCTTCCCGATGGGCAGCGGCTCTATCAGTTGCAGCGAATGCTTGGGGGCGGCGCGGTCGGGGACGTCTTCCTGGCCGTCGATCGTCAGCTTTCCGACGAGGATCGTCCCGCGTTTGTCGCCATCAAGGTGCTCGCGGCGCGGCACACCGGGCCGCTTGCCCGACAACGCTTCATCGACGAAGCCACCAAGGCTCGCCGCGTCAAGCACCCAAACGTCGTTGAAGTGCTCCACCGCGGAATGACCGAGCGGAACGAAGAATACATCGTGTATGAGTACATAGAGGGCGGCGATCTGAAATCCTGGACCACGACTCAGCGGAGTCCGATCGAAATCGAACGTGCGGTTCGATTGGTCGTCGGAATCGCGCGCGGCCTGCAGGCGGCGCATTCCGCGGGACTCGTGCACTGCGACCTCAGTCCGGGCAATATCCTGCTGACCGACGACGGCACGCCAAAGATCACCGACTTCGGCATCGCCATTCGCTCGCGGTCCGCCACGCGATCCTCCGGCGACGACTGGAGCCCCGGTCAGATCGGCACGCTTCCGTTCATGGCGCCGGAGCAGTTTCGTCGAGAGGACGCGGCCGCCGATCCGCCCGTCGATGTCTATGCGGTGGGAGGCATTCTATTTTGGCTGCTTACCGAGAGCCTGCCCAACGGCTCGACCATCGCGGAATTGAAGCGCACGCACGCTCGCGACCGGGAACCCAAGGCAGCTGCGAAACTTCGCACGCTGCGACCGGAAATCGATCGCGATCTGGAGGCGGTTTGCCGCCGCGCGCTGGCGCCGCGCCCCGAAGATCGATATGCCGCCCCAGCGGTGCTCGCGGACGACCTGGAAACGTATCTCCGTCGCGAGCCGATAGCCTGGACGCGGCCGTCGATCGGGCGCGTGGCGCGGTTGTGGGTGCGTCGCCACCGTTTGGCGGCTGCGTTGATCGTCGTCGCGGCGCTCCTCTTCGTCCTCGGTGTCGGAGTGCTGGCGTACGCGTGGCAGGCTCGAGTCGCGCTGCGTGAAGAGCAGAAGTGGCGCGAGGCGGGCAGCAGCGTCATCACGCTTCTTCGCGAGACCTTCGCGGGCCTGGTTCAAGACGGCTTCGAGGGCGATCAGTTCTATCTTCTCTGGCTCG
>CAZLDF010000308.1:0-3103 GCA_964558095.1 uncultured Isosphaeraceae bacterium
CTCCCTAGTCCCTAGTCCCTGAGACCAACAACAATGACCACCAAACAACTGAAGTTCAACACGCGCGCCCAGCAGGAATTCCGCGCCGGCGTGGACAAGATCACCAAGGCCGTCGCCATCACCATGGGCCCGGCCGGCCGCACCGTCGTCATGCAGAAGTCCTTCGGCGGGCCGAGCGTGACGAAGGACGGCGTGAGCGTCGCTAAGGAAATCGAACTGCCCCAGCCCTTCGAGAACATGGGCGCGAAGATGGTCAACCAGGTCGCGAAGAAGACCGCGGACATCGCCGGCGACGGGACGACCTGCGCGACGGTGCTCGCCTGCGCGATCTTCAACGACGGCCTGCGCCACGTCACGGCCGGCGCGAACTCCGTCGCGGTGCAGCGTGGCATCAACGACGCCGCCGCCGCTGCGGGCGAGGCGATCAACGCCATGGCGCGCGACTGCAAGGGCAAGGCCGACTATCAGAAGGTCGCGACCGTCTCCTCGAACAACGACCCCGCGGTTGGCGAGATCATTGCTGAAGCGATCGACAAGGTCGGCAGCGAGGGCGTCGTCGAAGTCGAAGAGGGCAAGACCGCTGAAACCACCATCGAGTACGTCGAAGGCATGAACTTCGACAAGGGCTACCTCAGCCCGTACTTCATGACCGACCCCAAGAAAGCGCATTGCGTGCTCGAGAATCCGCAGATTCTGATTCACGAGAAGAAGATCTCGAACCTCGCGGATTTGCTGCCGCTGCTGAACAAGGTCGCATCGAGCGCCAAGCCGCTGCTGATTATTGCAGAAGAGGTTGAGAATGAAGCTCTTGCAGCGCTCGTCGTCAACCGGCTTCGCGGCGTGCTGCATGTGTGCGCGGTGAAGGCGCCGGGCTTCGGCGATCGCCGCAAGGCCATGCTTTCGGACATCGCGACGCTGACCAACGGCACGTTCTTCAGCGAAGACCTCGGCCGGAATCTCGAAGACATCGAACTGAACGAACTGGGCAAGGCGAAGAAGGTCGTCATCACCAAGGACGAAACGACGATCATCGAAGGCGCCGGGTCCAAAAAGGACATCGAAGCACGCGCCAAGCAGATTCGCACGCAGATCGAGGCGGCGGCGAGCGATTACGATCGCGAGAAGCTGCAGGAGCGGCTGGCGAAGCTGACCGGCGGCGTGGCGATCATCAACGTTGGCGGGGCGACCGAGATCGCGATGAAGGAGCGCAAGGACCTCGTCGAGGATGCTCTGCATGCGACACGCGCCGCGGCAAAGGAAGGCTACGTGCCCGGCGGCGGCGTCGCGCTCGTCCGCGCGATCGACGCGGTCAACAAGGCGCGCGCCAAGGCCAAGGGCGATGAAAAGATCGGCTACGACATCGTCGCCAAGTCCCTCGAAGCGCCGGCCTGGCAGATCGCGACCAACGCCGGCGTCGATGGCGACGTCGTCGTCGAGAAAATCAAAGAGGGCAAGGACGGCTTCGGCTTCAACGCAGCGACCGAAACCTACGAAGACCTCATCAAGGCCGGCATCATCGACCCCGCGCTCGTCGTGCGCACCGCGCTGCAGCACGCAGCGTCCGTCGCGGGCCTGATGCTCACGACCGATGTTGTCGTGACGGAACTCAAGGACGATGCGGAACCGGTGGAAGACGCGGTGTATTGACCGGAGACAGAGGTCAGAGGTCGGAGGTCAGAGATCAGAGGTTGCGGATCAGCGCTTTGGAGTCGAGCCGCTCGTGAAGATCGAAAGCGCCAAGGAATTGACCGTTTACCGACGGGCCTTTGACCTTTCGATGCGGCTGTTTGAATTGACGAAGCGATTCCCGCCCGAGGAACGGTTCGCGCTCGTGAGTCAGATCCGCCGGTCTTCGCGTTCGGTCTGCCTGAATCTTCGCGAAGCATGGGCCAAACGGCGCTACGAAGCGCACTTCGTGAGCAAGCTGACTGATTCCGACGCGGAGAACAGCGAAACGGACTCATCGATCGATTTCGCGCTCGCCTGTGGTTACGTCCAACCGAACGAACATGCCGAGCTGACCTCGCAGGTCGCGGAGATCGGCCGCATGCTAGGAGCCATGATTGCGCACCCGCAGCAGTTCTTGCTCCGGAGCAAGTCCGCATCGATCGGGCGTGAACCGCAATCCCGGCCGGTGGGCGCTTCTGACTTCTGACCTCTGACTTCTGACCTCTGACCTCTGACCTCTGCTCATGCCCACCACGCGCGACTATTACGAAATCCTCGGCGTCGAGAAGAACTGCTCGGCGGAGGACGTCAAGCGCGCTTATCGCCGGCTGGCGATGAAGCATCATCCCGATCGCAATCCCGGCAATCCCGAAGCCGTCGCTGCATTCAAGGAATGCGCCGAAGCGTACGAGGTGCTTTCGGATTCGGCGAAGCGCGCCCGCTACGACCAATACGGCCACGCGGGCCTTCGCGGCACGCCGGGCCACGATTTTCGCTCGATGTCGCCCGAAGACATCTTCTCGATGTTCAACGACATCTTCGGCGGGCTCGGCGGTTTCGGCACTCGCGGCGGGGGAGCCGGCGCGCGCCGGGGCGGCGTGCCGCGCGGTTATGACCTGGAAACCGAAGTCGAAATCACGCTTGAGGAAGTCCTCGCCGGGGCCGAGCGCGAAGTCGAATTCAAGCGGCTCGACGTGTGCAAGACTTGCGAGGGAACCGGCGCCAAGCCCGGCACCAAGCCCGCTGCCTGCACCACCTGCGGCGGGCACGGCAAGGTCGAGCAATCCGGTCTCGGCGGCATGTTCCGCATAGTCACCGATTGCCCGCACTGCCATGGCCGCGGTCGTGTGATCACCGACAAGTGCGGCGACTGTCGAGGGCAGGGACGCGTGAGCATTCGCCGCAATCTCGGGGTGAAGATTCCCGCGGGCATCCACGACGGCCAGGCTGTGCGCGTCGCCGGCGAAGGCGAACCGCCCGGGCCCGACCTCAGCGCCGAAGGCAAGGGGATTCGCGGCGATCTGCACGTCGTCGTGCGCATTCACGCGCACAAGCTCTTCGAGCGCGACGGCGATCATCTGCTCATCGCGGTTCCCGTCTCCTTTACACAGCTCGCGCTGGGCGCGCAGATCGAAGTGCCTACACTTGAACAGCC
>CAZLDF010000309.1:0-5406 GCA_964558095.1 uncultured Isosphaeraceae bacterium
TGCGGCATCGAGCCTTTCGAAGAACGACACAGGTGTCCTATTGTTGCGTCGGCTCCGCTCGCTCAAGGCCCATCAGGAAGGCCATGAATGCCTCGCGATTGCGTTCGACGACGTCCGCCGGGCCGACCATGCGGATGAAGACGCTTCCCGCGGGAGCCTCGACGATGGCCGAGAGAAAGAGCACGCCGGGCTTGTGCGATGCAGCCCCCATCTCCTGCCACGCACCGGCGAGTTCGACCAGCGTGATCGGCATGCCGTCGGCCTCGAGGTGCGTGACGATGGGCTCGACCGGGCCGCCCTCTTCGCTCTGGAACTGGGCCTGCCATCGCTCGATGTTGTTCTGCACGTCGCCACCCTGGCCGGCGCCGAAGAAGAACACGACGACGTGTGCGGCGTCGGAAGAATCGACGCCGGGCACCACGAACTGTGCCGCTCGCATCGTTGAAGCCGGCGCCTGGCTGACCCATGTCGCGGGTTTCGGCGCACGCAAGCCGAGGAAGCTCGCGGTCGTCGCTGTCGTGATGGTTGATGTCGTAGCAGGCGGCGCGGGGGTCTGAGTCGGGGTCTGAATGGGGGACTGAGTGGGGGTCTGAGTCGGGGTCTGAATTGGGGGCACTTCTTCGGTGTCTCCGCTCCCATCGGCCGCATCGGCGCGCTGCGGCGTCTGCGACTCGGCATCGCCTTCGCGCTTGCAGCCCGTCTCGATCAAACTCGCCACCATTACCGCAGCGGCAACTACAAACAGCCAGAACGCTCCACGGTTTCGCTTGTTCATGCATGACTTCCTTCGGGTACTCATTGCCCGATTCGCAAGCGTATCGCGCCGAGTCCCCCGCGGCGAGCTTCCCCTGCTTCATGCTGTACCATGCCGCGGCGGCGCGACACGGAAGCGAGGGTGATGCGATGGCGGGCGAACTGACGCACGTTGACAAGTCCGGCCAGGTGAAGATGGTCGATGTGGGCGAGAAGCCGGTGATGCGGCGTCGCGCCGTCGCCGAGGGCTTCTTTTGCGCCGCAACCGCAACGCTGGACAAACTTCTGGCGGGCGAACTTCCCAAGGGCGAAGCGCTGGCTGCGGCGCGCATCGCCGGGATCGCCGCCGCCAAGCGATGCGATGAACTGATTCCGCTCTGTCATACGCTGCCGCTGGACGCCGTCGCTGTCGATTTCACTTGCACAGCGCCTGATCGCCTTCGCATCGAGGCCGTCGCGAGCGTGTGCGCGAAGACCGGCGTCGAGATGGAGGCGCTCACAGCCGTCAGCGTCGCGGCCCTGACGCTCTACGACATGACCAAAGCCGTCGATAAGAACCTGCGCATCGAAGGCATTCGCCTGGTGGAGAAGACGAAGCAGCCGCTGGCGAGCGAGATGACCTGATGCTCTCGCGATAATCCCGGGACTGCGGCGAACGAGCAAGCCCACTGTTTATCTTGAGACCACGATCATCAGCTGCCTCGCGGCGTGGCTGAGCCGCGCAGAAACGGCGACGTTGATTGATCCTAAGCCCTCGTCCGACTCGCTAGAATGATCGGATCATGGCGCCTTCGCTTTCCGCCAACCCTTCCCCGGATTCCCTCGCCGCATTCTGCAAGCGGTGGCGCGTATCGCGGCTGTGGCTGTTCGGCTCGCTTGCGGCGGGCACGGCCCGCGCGGACAGCGACGCCGATGTGCTCGTGGAGTTCCTGCCTGACGCGACGACCTCGACATGGGATTGGCCGCAGATGCAGGACGAGCTGCGGGATATCTTCGGGCGCGAGATCGACCTGCTTTCGACGGGCGTGCTTCGCAACCCGTTCCGCCGCAAGAGCATTATGGCTTCGCGGAGACTGCTCTATGCCGCCTGACGCCGGTGGCCTGGCGCGTTCCGGCGATGCCGCATACCTGCGCGACATGCTGGACGCTTGTGAACGCATCAGGCGATTTGTCGATGCGAAGACGCTTGCCGATTATCGAGCCGACGACCTGCTGCGAAGCGGCGTCGAGCGTCAGATCGAGATCATCGGGGAGGCGGCCCGCCGGCTCAGTGCTGGCTTTCGTTCAGCGCATCCAGAAGTCCCGTGGCGCCCGGTCATCGCGCAGCGACACATCTTGGCGCACGAATACGGCGACGTCGAGGATGATCTGATCTGGCGCGTCGCAACCGTGCATGTTCCCGCGCTCCGGCAACAGCTTCAATCGCTCGCGCCGCCGGGCGACGAACCGTAACGCGGGTGTGCGGCTGGCTGAACTCCGCCGCGCCGGTCCTCGCCGACGCCGAGGCCTTGATCAAGCCAAGTCCTTCGACCGGCTCGCTCCGGTGATCTGAGGGCCGAACCGCGGGCGCTCAACGCCGCCCGCGATGACTATGCCTCGCTTCGCACGCTATCCGGCATGGCGTCCGTGAAACCATCTTCACCGGCTTTTCAGGCGCCGCTCACGAATCGCCTTCATGCTCAAATGCAAGCGGCAACGCGACGCTCCGAGTCGCGACAACCGACGTGGAACGTCGCGGTACCGGGGGGTCCGCGGCAGTTTCGCTTCCTCTTTCGGAGGTCGATGACATGCAGGAATCCCCCCCCCGTCCCCACCGTCCCCCCCGTCCCCCCCGTCCCCCTCAACACTGGCGCACCGGTCTGGCGATCGGCGGCCTCGTGTCCGCTGCGGGCACGTTCATCGAAACCGTCCGCCAATACCCGCTGGAGTCCAATCCGCATGGTGTGGTCGTTTCGCGCGACCAGCCCTCGAACCCCGTCGCAGAGCGCAATCTTCGCCTGGATGCGCTCGCGGACGACGAGCGCCTCCTCCACCGCCTGCTGATGGGCTGCACCCACATTCAGGCGGACGCTTCGAATCATCTCACATGGCCCACTGCGGCGCAGAACGCGCCGCTTCCGCGCGAACCGCGAAACTGACGGAATAACGCGAATTAGACTCTCGGCGGGCGAATTAGAGTCTCAGCGGGCGAATGAGACTCTCGGCGGGCGAATGAGAGTCTCAGCGGACGAATGAGACCCTTAGCGTGCGCCCCACACGGTCCGAGAACACCGAAGCTGAGGCCTGCGAGTGAACCCGCTGCAGCATCCGGCGCATGAACGTGCCGCTTCGCGTGGCGATGCCGTGCGTCGGCTTGTATCATCCCCCCGCCCCCCGCCCCCCAATCGCGGGCCGCTGCGCGTGTCGCCGGTGAGGTCCTCGCGGTGGCGGGACGGGGCCACGGGGGGGGCGGGATCGTTGCGCATGAGCGAAGTGATGATTCGAGCGGAGCACCTGAGCAAGCACTACGGCCCACTGGCGGCCGTCAACGACGTGTCCTTCCAGATCAGCCGCGGCCAGGTCGTCGCGTTCCTGGGCCCCAACGGCGCGGGCAAATCGACCACCATGAAAATGCTCGCGGGCTTCATCGCCCCGACCCGCGGCCGGGCCGAGATCGCCGGCCTCGATGTGCGCACGCGGCGGATCGAGGCGGCGGCGCGCGTGGGTTACCTGCCCGAAAACGGCCCGCTGTATCCCGACATGACTCCCTTGAGCCTGCTCAAGTTCATGGGCGAGGCGCGCGGGATGGCTGCTGAGCGCCGCCGCACGCGAATCGACGCGGTGGTGGACCTGTGCGCCCTCGGGCCCGTCATCGAGAAGCCGATCTCGAAGCTCTCCAAGGGATATCGCCAGCGCGTCGGCATGGCGCAGGCGCTGCTGCACGAGCCCGAAGTGCTGATCCTCGACGAGCCGACGGCCGGCCTGGACCCGAACCAGATTCACCACGTGCGCTCGCTGATTCGCGACCTCGGCCGCAGCAACACGATTCTGCTCTCAACGCATATCCTGCAGGAAGTTGCGGCGATCGCGGACTGGGTGATCTTCATCCATGACGGCCGAATCGTTTTCGACGGCTCGATCGCGGATTTTCACACGGATGCGCCGGGGGGGTCGCTGGACGAACGCTTCCGCGCGCTGACCGCCGCGTAGCGAGGACGTCCGACAAGGCGAAGAAAGACCGCAGAGACACAGAGGACACGGAGAAGAGACAGGAGACGGGAGACAGGAGACGAGCGAATTGAGTGCAAAGCGCATCCGAATTTTGTCCCCTGTCACCTGTCTCCCACCCGCTCCGCCCCTCTCTGTGAATCCTCTGCGTTCTCTGCGACTCTGCGTTCATTCTGAGGACCTCGAACCATGCCTTCGCATCTTCGAATGATCCGCGCCGTCTTCAAGCGCAACTTCTTCGCCTATTTCATCAATCCCACGGGGTACGTGTTCATCACGGTGTTCATCCTGCTGGGCGCGATCGCCGCGTTCTGGCAGACGGCGTTTTTTCTGAACAACCTGGCGAACCTCGACCAGCTCAACGCGTTCTTCCCGATCCTGCTGCTGTTCTTCGTGCCGGCGCTGACGATGAACGTGTGGTCGGAGGAGCGCCGCCAGGGCACGGACGAGCTGCTGTTCACGCTGCCCGGCCACGACGCGGACATCGTGCTTGGCAAGTACCTGGCCGTGCTGGGGATTTACAGCGTGGCGGTGCTGTTTTCGCTCAGCCACCTGCTCATTCTCGCGTATCTGGGCGAGCCTGACATCGGGCTGATGATCTCGACCTACCTCGGCTATTGGTTCACCGGCGCCGCGCTGCTGTCCGTCGGCATGGTGGCGTCGCTGTTGACGGCCAACGCCACCGTCGCGTTCATCCTCGGCGCCGTCTTCTGCAGCGTCTTCGTGTTCATCGACAACGTCGAGATGATCTTCGGCGCGTGGGGTTCGGCGATCGTCCGCAACGTCGCCATCGCGTCGCACTTCGAGGCCTTCGGTTCGGGCGTCGTGCACCTGGAGAGCGTGCTGTATTTCGTCTGTTTGACCGCCGTGATGTTGTACGTGAACGTCGCGCTCGTCGGACGGCGGCACGTGAAGGGGGGGCAGGGCAGTTCGCTGCGGATGACGCACTTCGCGGTCCGCGCGGCGTGTCTCGCCGCGGCGCTGATCGCGCTGTGCGCGATCGTCGCAACCGCCGAGCCCGCCGTGGATGCCACCGCCGAGCGACTGCACACGCTCCAGCAGCCGACGATCGACCTGCTGCGCGGCCTGCCCGAGGATCGGCCGGTGTACGTGCAGGCGTTCTTCAGTCCCCAGGTTCCGCAGTCGCTGGTCGAGACGCGGACGAACCTGCTGAACGTGCTCCGCCGCATGGACGACGTCGCGGGCGGCCGGGTGGAACTGGTGGTGCACGACACGGAACCGTTCACGGAGGTCGCGGAACACGCGGCGGAGGACTACAACATCCTGCCGCGGCGCGTCGTGAACGTCGTCGCCAGCCAGCAGCTGACCAGCGACGTGTTCCTCGGCCTGGTGTTCACATCGGGGCCTGAGGAATTCGTCATTCCGTTCTTCGATCGCGGTCTGCCCGTCGAGTATGAATTGGCGCGATCGATCCGCGTCGTCAGC
>CAZLDF010000310.1:0-3665 GCA_964558095.1 uncultured Isosphaeraceae bacterium
GAGAAGGGCAGCCTTCTCATCTACAGCAAGATCGACGTCTGCTACGACGCCGAGACCAACGGCAATCTCATCACCGACAGCTACGTGACGATCAACAACGACCTGGGCGAAGACGTTCAGGTGCTGTGCTACTTCGTCAACGTGGAAGCCCTCGACGACAACGAGCTCGACGAACTCGAGGACGGCGAACTCGCCCCCGACGACATCGAGTGCTGCTGGCTCGACTTCGGCTTCGAACTCACCGCGAACCAGCCCCGTTGGTGGCGCGCCTCTGACGGCACGACCAGCGACGACAACGGCTTCGCGCCTGCGTTCCCGCAGTGCGACGATCGCGACGAGATCGATGGCCACTGGTGCGTTCGCGGCTTCATCATGTGCTGGGCCGTCGATGCCGTGAGCAACGAAGAGATCCGCTTCAACCATCTCTCCGGCGGCGTCACCGTCGTGGACACCCAGGTTGCCGCGGCGTTCGAGTACACCGCCTACGCGGCGGCCGTCATCAACGGCACCCCGCACGGCGATGCCTCGGGCACGCCCGGCGTGTTGAACCTCGGCACCGAGTATGCCCCCGGCTTCGACTTCCTGCTCGTCGATTTCTTCGCTGAAGGCAGCGACGCGATCGGCGACTCGCTCAACACTGGCCTGTGGCTGCTCCCCCTGGACCAGGACTTCCGCCAGGACAATGACGGCCCCATCATCACCAAGGCCGACATCCTCGTGTGGAACGAGAACGAGTTCAAGATCTCCGGCACGAAGGAATGCGTCTTCTGCTGGGTCCAGCAGTTCCTTTCCGAGTTCGACGGCGGCGGCACGAACGGCTTCCTGGTCTCCGTGCTCAACACCGACAAGGGTCGCGCTCGCATCGACGGCGTTGCCCACAACAACGAGATCTCCGGTCCGTTCTGCTTCGCCGACTTCGACGACGACGACGAACTGGTGATCGGCGCTGATCCGCGCGACATCCTGAGCGTGGACACATCGCTCGTCGGCGGCTCGGCCAAGTACATCGTCATGGGCGGCGATGTCGCGATCAGCGGCACGCACCTGGTCGGCACGGGCACCCAGGCCGCGGCGATTCAGTACGACTTCGATGCCATCGGCGGCGGCGGCGGTTCACCTGAATCTCCCGAGTCCGTCATGAAGGCGGTCGTCAATGAGGTCAACAAGGCTGCCAAGAACAACAAGAAGAGCAGCAAGAAGAACCTCAAGTAATCAAAGTCACGGGTTCTCCCGCGACTTTATCGGACGGCGGGGGCAATGTTGGGGCACCGCTCCCCGTTGCTCCCGCCGTCTTTGCCTCGACGAGCCCCTGATGAGGCTCAAATCCCGCCCTCCCGCGGGCGTTCAACGGATGGTCTGACGACAATTGCCCGATACTCTTTCGCATGCGGCTGGGCGTCCAAGCGCCCAGCCCCCGGGCGGTTTGGATGCCGCACCGGCGACCGATGATGCGAAGTTCTTCTGGGACGTGCCATGCTTCGAGCAGAACACACAATCAGACGATCATGTATCGGGCGCGGATCGCGCCGCCTCGCCCTTGCGGCGCCGCTTCTGGCCGCCTGGGCCGCGTGCTGCAGTGGCTGCGGACCATCCGACAGCCAGGCTCGCGCCACCGCCGACCGACAGCGGGAGACGACGGGCGCAACAGCCAAATCCGAACAACAGTCAACGGGCAGCGACCGAACTCCATCACACGCGGAGCAGATCGAACAGCTCCGCGCCGCGGCCACCACGTTGTGGGACGCCCGCGTGAAGGAAGACTGGGCCGCCGCCTACGACTACCTGCCTGAGAACATCCGGCAGCGGGCGACGCGCGAAGAATACGTCGCATGGTCCTCGGCCGAAGAGCCGTTCATTACGCATGCATACGAAATCAAGGCCGTGTACGTCGATGGCGATTTTGGATGGGTCGAATTGACGAACACGCTGTCGATGCGGCGGATGCAGGGCGACGTTCCCCGGCAATCGCCCGGACTGGAAAAGTGGCAGCTCGTCCGGACGCCGTCCGGCGAGCCCACGTGGCTTCCGATTTCCAAGGAACTCTACAAGCTGTATCCCGACTCGCCCTCGCGCCGCAACGCGGCGGAAGAGGCGCGGCTGCGGGAGCGATTCATCGAATCCGCGCGCTTGCGCGAACAGGCCGATTGGGAAGGACTCTACGCGATGTCCGAACCGGACGATCGCCAGTATCTTGCCTTCGAGCAGTTCGTGCACGCGATGGAGGAAACGACGTTTCTCGAGCACGAAGTGCTCTGGGTGGAAGTGATCGGCGATCTCGGCCGCGTGCACGCGAGCTTCGTTCAGAGGCTCAACGACCCCAACATGCGCAAGTTGCCGCCGAAGTCGTTCACGGTCACTGAACGGTGGGTTCCTGTGGATGGGCAGTGGTACCTCGATCTGAACGTTGATCGGGCGACTGTGGAACGGAGCCAGTCATGAAGTCACGAGAGAGATTCATTCTGAATGCGGCGCTGCTCCTGCTTGCAGGCGGCGTCGCCGGCGGATGCGAACAAAAAGACAATTCGGCTGCGACCGATCGCGAGACTGGCGCAGGGCACGCAAGTGCCGAGCTCCAGACCGCGCAGTCTCAGCCGCAGCCCGGTGCGAACCAGCCCGGAACTGGTGCAGGGCACTTAAGTGCCCAGCGCCAGACCGCGTCGCCCGTCACCTACGAGCTGCGCGTTGCGGGCCTGCCCGAAACCGGCATGTGGAAATGCGATCCGGTCTTCGGCGACGTCAACGAAGACGGCCACCTGGACATGATGATCCTGCCGCGACTCGGCAAGGGACCGCAGGCGTGGCTCGGCGACGGAAAGGGCAACTGGACCGAGTCGTCCGAAGGCCTTTGGCCGCACGATCGCTCGTGCGGGGGGGGGCTGGCCCTGGCGGACATCGACCGTGACGGGCATCTCGATCTCGCCGTCGCCGACCATTGCAACGGCGTGTACGTCTATCTCGGCGACGGCGCGGGATCGTGGACGATGGTCGCCCAGCAGATTTATCCCGTCGAGTTCGCCACCGAGGAGCACCGCAAGGGACTCTACATCGGCGCGGAGGATCTCGACGTCGGTGACGTCAACGGCGACGGACACCTCGACATCGTCGCCGCCGGCGCGGACGAGGGCGGCATCAACGTCTCTCTCGGCGACGGCACGGGCGAAAACTGGACCCGCGACCAGCGCTCCAACCTGCCCATCAACGGCTGGGCGCTCCGCGTCCTGCTCCACGACTTCAACCGCGACGGTCGGCTCGACCTGCTCGCGTCCTACTCCGACGGCCCGCGATTGTGGATCAACAGCGGGAGGGGCGGCGAGGCCGGCGACGAGCAGTGGACATGGTCCTCCGGCGGCCTGCCCACGCCTCGCATGCAGGGCATCTACCACGGCATGGCGATCGCCGACTTCAACCACGACGGCCTCGACGACTTCGCAGTCGCCAACGCTGAAGGTTTTGTTTCCGTGATACTTTGCCGCTTTCATCGTTACCTCGCGTTGGTTTTTCGCAGTTGCCAGTCGTCGCCGTTGCGTGTGACAGCGTAGCATCGATTGCTGATGGTTTCTTCAATGGCAAACGAATCGTCGCTCACCACTTTCAACTTCCACACAGCGGCCGAGCCAGGCGCTTCGACGACGGCGGCATAGCCTTCTTCGGCCTTCAGGTGCCAA
>CAZLDF010000311.1:0-2657 GCA_964558095.1 uncultured Isosphaeraceae bacterium
GGCGGCGTATCACTGGCCGGGCAACGTGCGCGAGCTGATGAACGTCGTGCAGAAGATGGTCGTCATGTCCGACGGCGGGGAAATCGACGTGCGCCACGTGCCGGAGGAGGTGCGCTCGACGGATCACGACGAAACGGGCGGCATGCGCTCGCTCGCCGGCGTCGGGCTCGACAAGCTTGAGAAAGAGGCCATCCGCCAGACGCTCGCGATGACCGGCGGCAATCGCGAACAAACCGCGCGGCTGCTGGGCATCGGAGAGCGCACGCTCTATCGCAAACTCAAGGAATATGGCCTGCGGTGAATAATGATGGGGTGGCTGAGCCTTGCTGCGCTGCGCCCCAAAGAAGATTCAACTCAAGCGGGTGCCGTGGTCTGAGCGACGACAGGAGCGAAGGCCACGAGGAATGTGCAAGTTCAAACGTGCGCGATTGACGGCACTGCGTGGCCCCGCCGCGGCGGGACTCGTCAGACCACGGCACCCACTGGTGCTTGCTGCGATGCGCCCCAGCACTACAAATCACGATTCCGTAATCGAGCCGGTCGTGGGCGAAATCGTCAGCGTGATCGACTCGTCATCGAGATTCAGCGTGATCTGCGGCGTGGCGGTGAAATCGACCAGCGCGCCCTGGGCGTCGAATTCGATCGTGTTGTCGCCGACGTCCGTCAGCTCAAGCTCCACACCCAGCGCCGACGACGTGCGCCCATAGCCGAGCACGACTTCGTAAGGCTCGCCGTTGTCGGCGCGGTAGATCGGCGTGCCGGGATCGTCTGCGAACGCAAGCCAGTACTTACCCTCTTCGACGTCGAAGACCACGACCACGGGGTCGTTGGGATACGAGACGCTCATCACCTGCGCCAGCTCGATGTCGGAGCGCAACACGACCGCGGCGGCGGTGAGGCGCAGGCCAGTGTCCTTCATCGCCAGGGGAAGAATCACCGAGGCGACGACGGCCATGATCGTGACGACGACCATGATTTCCAGCAGCGTGAACGCGCGTGCGCGCAGCCCCGGCGCGGCGCAAGCCAAAACGCCGCCTCGTCGGCGAACCGACGAGCGGCGGTGGCGAACCGGTGGTCTGGAAGGACTGGAAGTCATGGCGTTCGCACACGGGTGCGTCGTTCTCGTCGTTGTCTGTCAGCGCACTTCAATCGTCATCGTCATCATCGTCATCGTCGCCGGCGCCGGTTCCCGAACCCTGGGCGATGATCGACGATTTGTTTGCGGGCAGGACATCGAAACAGTTCTCGACTTCGTCCTCGACGCTCGACCATCCGCCGCTGGCGACGGCGGATTCCATGGCGAAGACGTTGCCGCCGAGCGAGACCATGCCGTAGGTGACGGGGATGATTCGCGGCGTCGGATCGCCGGGGCTTCCCCCACCCCCGCCCGCTTCTTCACCTCCGCCGCCACCACCCCCGCCGCCACCACCGCCGCCGAGCAGGCCTCCCAGCAGACCGCCGAGCGCCCCGCCCAGTCCGCTGGCGACGGTGTGCACGATGCCGCCCACGCCCTCGACCGTTGAACCGAGCGTATCCGCGAGATCACCGAGATCGGCGTCATTGAGTGAGTTCAGCGAACTCACTTGCGTGACGATGCGCCCGTTGTCGTCATAGATCGGGCTGTTGGGATTCGTGTACCCGCCGCCGTGGTCGAGGCTGTGGTCATAGAAGATCGCAGCTTTCGTGGACAAGCGAACCTCCGCGCCCGCGACGCGACCATAGAGGGCCGAGTCATCCTCGACGAAGATGTTGTTAAGCGGCGTGTACATGCTGGCCTTGACGACGGATTTCTTGACCAGTTTCCAGTCATAGTCGCTGCCGGTGCCGTAGATCAGCAGTCGTGCGGGGTCCATCCACACCGCGCCGCCGGAATTGTCCGTGTCGGGGTTGTTGCCGACGTTGTTGCCGATGTAGGCGTCTTCCATTGTCAGTTTGCCGTCGATGAAGAGCGTCAGCGTGGCGCCGTCGAGCAACTCGATGGCGGCCTTGCGATCCATGTCCATGTCGCCGAACACGACGATCGTGGCGTCGCCGGCGATCTCCATGGTGGAGTTCTTGCCCATCTCGAAGTCATCTTCGATGACGAGCGTCACGCCGTCGCCCAGCGTGACCATGCCCTGGTCATCCGCCAGTTCGAAGTCGGTCGCTCGAAGATCGGCGACGACGTTGAGCGTCATCACGTCGTCCATGTCCGGGTAGCTCGTGCCGTCGGGCGCAGCGACGGGAATGCTCGGCGGGGCGGGCAGGGGAATGTCGTCGGCCATGGCGTTCAGCAGAAGATCGGTGCCGCTGGCGTTGGTGATCAGCGAGCCCGAAGCGCCGGGACCGACGTACACAGTGGTGTCGATGAGCGCTGCGTCGTTGAGCAGCGTGATGTCGCCCGAACCCTTGGCGCGCGTGCCGACGGCAAGAGCCTGCGGCGCGGCGCTCGACGGCGCGGCATACCAGCGCGTGATCGTCGCGTCGTTGGCCAGGTGCATGCCCTCATCGCTGAAGACGACGAACTCGGCGAGATCCACGTTGACGGTGTTGAGCGATTCCTCGGTGGGGACGGTGGCCAGCGCGGTCGCCGTCTGCACGATGCCGTTGACGGTGCAGGTGGCTTTCAACTGGACCATCGTTGTGTCTTCAGTGGGCGGGGCCTGTGTTTCGAGGTC
>CAZLDF010000312.1:0-3791 GCA_964558095.1 uncultured Isosphaeraceae bacterium
GACAGGGGGGGGCTTCGGCGGCAAAGAGGAATTCCCGTCCAACCTGGCGCTGCACGCGGGGCTCCTCGCGATCAAGTCCCGGCGGCCGGTCAAGATGATCTACGATCGCCGCGAGGACATGGCCGCGACGACCAAGCGCCATCCCGCGTGGGTTCGCCATCGCACGGGCGTGGATGCGCGCGGCCGGCTGATCGCGCAGGACATCGAAGTGGTCCTCGACGGCGGGGCGTACGTCACGCTTTCGCCTGTGGTGCTCAGCCGCGGCATCATCCACGCCGCCGGGCCGTATGCGTGCGACAACGTGCGCATCGTCGGCCGGGCGATGTTCACGAACTCCGTGCCATACGGCGCATTCCGCGGCTTCGGCGCGCCGCAAACTCAGTTCGCCAACGAGCGGCACATGGACAGGATCGCGCGCGCTCTCGGCATCGATCCGAGCGAGATACGCCGGATCAACCTCATCCGCGACGGCCAGACGACCTCGACCGGGCAAGTGATTCGAGATGGAATCGATCGGGTGAAGGTGATGGACCACGCATTGGACATGGCGCAGTTCACGCAGCGACGCCAAGAACACGCGCGGTTCAACGCAGCACAGACGACCCTCCGCCGCGGCGTGGGGCTCGCCACGTTCTATCACGGCGCGGGCTTCACAGGGGGGGGCGAGGTGGCGCTCGCCTCGCGACTGCACATCGCCGGCCTGCCCGACGGCCGCGTCGAAATCCGCAGCGCCAACATCGAAATGGGCCAGGGCACCAACACGATCTTCACGCAACTCGCGGTCGATCGACTTGGCCTGCGGGTCGAGGACATTGTTCTCGCTCCGCCCGACACGTCGCTCGTTCCCAACAGCGGGCCGACCGTCGCGTCGCGAACGGCGATGGTCGTCGGCAACCTCATCGAAAAGGCGTGCGACCAACTGCGAGCGTGCCTGAAGCTGGAGTCGTCAGCGCACGGCGAAACGGTGCGAAGCGCCATTCGCGACTGGCATGCACGACATCCCGGCGCGGAACTCGTCGTCGAATCGCGTTACGAGAAGCCGCCCGACATCCATTGGGACGAGCAGAACTATCGCGGCGACGCCTACGGCACGTTCGCGTGGGCGGCCTACATCGCCGAGGTCGAAGTCGATCTGCGAACGTTCGTCACGCGCGTCACCGATTTCGTCGCGGTGCAGGAAGTCGGCAGAGTCCTCAACGAGACCCTCGCTCGCGGCCAGATTCAGGGCGGCGTAGCGCAGGGCATCGGCTGGGCGCTCATGGAAGACTGCCAACTCAAGACCGGCGTGATGCAGAACACGATGCTCACCAATTACATCATTCCCACCAGCGCCGATCTGCCGCCCATTCGCGTCGAGTTCATCGGGCATCGAAGGGGGGGGGGCGGCGGATATCAACATGGGGGGGGCGGCGCCAAGGGCATCGGCGAACTGCCGATCGACGGCGCCGCGCCCGCCGTGCTCAACGCCGTCTCCGACGCGCTCGGCGTCGAGCCCCATCAGGTGCCGCTGACCCCCGAACGATTGATGGAGTTGATGCGACGTGCCGCAGCCGCTTGATAGGGGCGTTCGGCTGATCGACGTGTCGTTCACGTTGAACGGCCGGGCGCTCAGCGCGCGCGTGCAGCCGGCCGATCGGCTGCTCGATCTTCTGAGATATCAACTTCAAATGACCGGCACCAAGGAGGGCTGCGGCGAAGGTGAGTGCGGCGCGTGCACCGTCCTCCTCGACGGCTTGCCCGTCAATTCCTGCCTCGTGCCCGCGTTCCAGGTTCGCGGGCGCAGTGTCGAGACCATCGAGTCAATCGAGCCGGCGTCTCTCGCGTCGCTGCACGAGAGCGGCGCGACGCAGTGCGGCGCGTGCACGCCCGGCGTGGTGATGACCGCGTGCTGGATCCGCCGCAATCAGCATCTTCTGAATCGCTACTCGGTCCGGCAACTCATGGCGGGCAATCTCTGCCGCTGCACGGGCTACGACGGGATCATCGACGGCGTCATCGGGAAGAAGTGAAACCACTGGGGCGCGGATGGATCTGGTGATTGGATGATTGGATGACTTGGTGATTGGCGATGTCCTCTCTCCGTTGTGAACTCTGACCTCTGACTTCTTTCCGCTGACTCTTCGATGAACGCGCTCCTTCCAAATTCGTGGTCGCAAGCGCTCGCGCTCAAGGCGCAGCATCCCGATGCCGTTCCCATCGCCGGCGGCACCGATCTGCTCGTGAGCTGGCCGGAGGAACTCGCGCGGCAGGAACAGACGTTTCTCGACCTTTCCGGTGCGGGCGATCAGCGGGCGCTTTCGTGGCTCGACCATGAGCTTCGCATCGGCGCTTTGGCGACATACTGGGACGTGCTCTGCGACAGCCGCGCGGGCGTGGTGTTTCCGCTGCTGCATTTGGCGGCGCGCGAGGTCGGCGCGATTCAAATCCAGAGCCGCGGCACGTGGGCGGGCAACATCGCCAACGCCTCGCCCGCGGCCGATGGCGTGCCCGTGCTCATGGCCTATGACGCGGTCGTCGAACTCGCGTCGCAACGCAGCCAGCGCCTTGTCCCGTTGTGCGACTTCTTCCGCGGCTACAAAAAGCTCGACATGCGACCCGATGAACTCATTGCAGGCATCCGCATACCGATCCGCTCATACTCGCACCAGCACTTCATCAAGGTGGGCGCTCGCAGCGCGCAGGCCATCTCCAAGACCGGCGTCGCGATCGCGTGCAGCGAGTCCGCCGCGTTTCGCGAGCCCCCTCGCGGGGCTGCGAGCGGGCGCGCGGTGCGCGAGGCGGGTTGGCGCATCGTCGCGATCAGCATGAACCCGACGACCTGCCGCTGCCGGGCGATCGAACAGATGTTGACCGACCAGACGCCGATGAGCAGCCCGCGCGACCTGCTCGACGCGGTGCAGCGGGATCTCTCGCCGATCGACGACATCCGCTCGACAGCCGACTATCGCCGCGAGGTGTTCTGCAACGTCGTGTACCACGCGCTGCCCAGCGAGTGCGCGTGGATCACGTGAGGGACGCAGGTCCAGTGCGGCTGATTCATCCACCGCTGACGGGCGGGATGAGCGCGACGACGTCGCCGCGATGCAGTTTCGTCGAGTCGGCGGCGTAGCGCACGTTGACGGCCACGGCCAGGTGCTGCGACTGATCGGCGATGGTCGGAAACCGCGTGATCAGATGTTGCCTGAGGTCGCGCACTGTCGAGCCGGTCGGCAGTTCGATTTCGAGCCGATCGCGCGCGACGACGTCGCGAACTTGCGCGAAGAAGAGGACCGTGCACTGAATGGTCTGTTCGCCGGACATCTCACGCGGGCCAGGGAAGGAACTGCAGCGACGCGCCGGCGGGGACCGGCGCTTGTTGAACGGGCAATCGCACGACGCCGTGCGTCGCGGCGGTGTGACAGAGGTCGCCCGAGCCGGACCAGGATGGGACGACGACGGAGGACTGATCTTCGCGCAGGATCGCGGGTCGAAACGCCTGTCGATGCGGGTTCGGCTTGACGGGTTCCGCGAGCGTCACGCTTCGCCAGGCCAGACGCGGACTCAGGCCGAGCAGTCGTCGAACGATCGGCCACACGAAAAGGCAGGTGCACGCCAGACTGGACACGGGGTTGCCCGGCAGGCCGACGACGATCGAGCCGCGGGGGGGGGCGTGGCCGACGACGATCGGACGTCCCGGCTGGATCGATGCGCCGCGCAACACGATGCGCACGCCAAGCGCTTCATAGGCGACGGGGAAGCAGTCGCGCTCGCCGGCGCTGACGCCCCCGATCGTGACTACGAGGTTCGCTTCG
>CAZLDF010000313.1:0-2797 GCA_964558095.1 uncultured Isosphaeraceae bacterium
GCGACAAGCACGCACGTCAGCGCCACAACGATCATCATTCTCCGCGAAGCCACTGGTTGTCCTGCTCCGTGAACGTGACTGAAGTCCGGGGCAATCGCGACAGATCGAAGAATTTCTGAAACTCGGCGGCACTCATCTCACATGGTAGCTCGCACGCGCCGGACCACCTCGCGAGCAGGCCGATGATGCGCTGCGGGCGAACGCCTTGCTCGCGATACGATTCGATGCGGGTGTCGCCATGACGTTTGGCGAGCCGCCGGCCGTCGGGACCGAGCACGAGCGGCAGGTGCCACCATCGCGGCGGCGAGAGTTCGAGCGCTTCGTAGAGCAGTTGTTGGCGAGCCGCGGAAGGGAGCAGGTCGTCGCCTCGAACGACGTCGGTGACGCCCTGGCGCGCATCATCGACGACGACCGCGAGTTGATAGGCCGGGGCGCACCGCGTCGTCCAGATGACGAAGTCGCCGACTTCGCGCGCGGGATTGTGCGTCGATCGTCCGAGCACGTTGTCGTCGATCGTGATGTCGCGATCTTCGACGATCAGGCGGTAGTTCGTGTCTTCGCGGCCGAAGCTTCGATCGTTGGCAAGTGCCGCGTCGATGTTCAGCGGGTTCTTCGGCTTGGAAAGCCGAGGTACCAGGACATCCGGCTCGGAGAGCCGAGGTACCGAGACATCCGGCTCGGAGAGCCGGGGTACCGATGGCGGCCGCAGTTCGGGCGGAAAACGCAATTCGTGTTCGCCCATGTGCGGCGCGCTGGCCGCGTGCGCGATCTGCGCGCGAGTGAGCTCGCATGCGAAGATTCGTTCTCGGGCGGCGAACTGGCGCATGGCCTGTCGATATGGCGACAGGTCCATCGACTGGTGCAACACATCGCCGTCCCAGTCCATTCCCAGCCAGGCGAGGACATCAAGCACATTTTGCGCCGCGCCGTGCTTGATGCGCGGCCCGTCGAGGTCTTCCATCCGCATGAGCAGCCGCCAGCCGTTCTTCCGGGCGATGGCCCAGGTGATGAGAAACGTGCGTGCGTTGCCCAAGTGCAGAGCGCCGGTCGGCGAAGGTGCGAGTCTGGTGGTGTGGTTGGTCATGGCGGCGTGGAGCGGTATAGTGCGCCCCGCCGCTCGCGATCGCCACTGAAGCCTCCCGGAGTAGCCGCATGTTGACGAAACTGGATCAGGACACGATTGCCCGCAAGCTGGCGGACCTGCCGGAATGGGCTCAAACAGGCGAGAACCTTCAGCGGACGTTCACCTTCGACGACTTTCGCTCGGCGATGGAGTTCGTCAACCGCGTCGCCCGGCTCGCGGAGCGGCACAAGCACCACCCGGACATCCTGATCCGCTACAACAAGGTGACGCTGACGCTGAGCACGCATGACGCCGGCGGGATCACCGAGAAGGATTTTGCGCTTGCCGAGGCCTGCGGCGATTGCGCCGCAGCCGTTTGATCGATCTGCGGGCGCTCGCGGCGAAGAAATGACCTCACTTTCGATCGACCCGGCGCCTGCCGGTCGATCATAGCGATCGGCCAGCCTTGCTTGCTGCCATGTCCGGCCCGCTGAATGTCGGCGGGGCGCGGTACGTTTCTCCATGTTTCGAACCCAAGCCGCAGGTGGATCATGAAACGATTCAAGATCCGTGGCACCGCCCAGGGAACGGGCGCCACCGTCAAGCCGCTCATCATCGAGGCCGCGACCGAGCGCGAAGCGGTGGAGGAAGCGCTCGCATCGGGCGTTCAGGTCACCAGCGTCATGGAGTTGTCGGACCACGAGCAATCAGACCTGCCCGCCGGTTCGGTGATGCGGGCGCGAACGACAAACGGCACAGCAACGCGCGCCGCCGCGTCGGCGCCCGTGCGCCATCGCAATGGTCCGAGCGCTGAGCTTCTGGCCGCCGTCGCGCCCAAGCCGATCGCCTGTCGCGTGTGCGGCGACAGGAACCTCGCGATCAGGAAGATTCCGCGGCTGGGCGTCGGCGTCGCGGTCCTGGGCTACTTGGTGGTGTTCGTCGCGGTCGCGCTCGGCGGTTTCGCGGCGTGGCAGTGGTGGCAGGAATTCGCAGCATCGCAGGCCTCGGTCGCGTTTGACGCCTGGGGCGCGATCACCGTCGTCTGCGTCACGTGGCTCATCGGCGGATTCGCGCTCACCGCGTCGCGGCGCATCCTGCACTGTGGAAAGTGCAGAGCCGCGATCGACGCATGGTGAGCGGACTGGTGGCCGCGCGATCGTCGCCCGGCAGAGCGCGACGATGCTCGACGTACAATGGCCGTCATGTCCAAACTGCCCAAGGGACTCGTCCGCGGCGAGAACGGCGTCACGCGCTGCTGGTGGCCCGGCGACGATCCGCTCTACATCCAATACCACGATGACGAATGGGGCGTGCCCGTCGCCGACGATCGCGCGATCTTCGAGAAGATTTGCCTCGAAGGATTCCAGGCCGGCTTGTCGTGGCTGACGATTCTGCGCAAGCGAGAGAACTTCCGCCGCGCGTTCAAGGGTTTCGACATTGACGCGGTGGCGCGGTTCACCAAGCGCACGGTCGAGAAACTGCTCAAGGATGAGGGCATCATCCGCCACCGCGGCAAGATCGAGTCGGCGATCAACAACGCCAAGCGAGCGCGCGAGCTGATCGACGAGTGCGGCTCGATCGCGGCGTTTTACTGGCAGTATGAGCCGCCGCCGCGCTCGAGGCCGAGCCGGTTGACGCATGCCGCGCTGGTCAAGCTTGCCCGGACGCCCGAATCGACCGCCCTGAGCAAGGTTCTGCGAAAGCGTGGATGGACCTTCGTCGGCCCGACGACCA
>CAZLDF010000314.1:0-7478 GCA_964558095.1 uncultured Isosphaeraceae bacterium
GTGGTGATTCTCGGCATCCTCGCCGCGATCGTCATCCCGCAGTTCTCGGAAGCCTCCGACGATGCCGCGGCGTCTTCGGTCAAGAGCACGCTGCAGACCGTGCGCGCCCAGCTTGAGCTGTACAAGTTCAAGACCGGCGACTATCCCGCGGCGATCGCCGACATGCAGGCCGCAGGCTACCTCCAGTCGGAACCCGTCGCGCCGGCTCCTTACGCCTTCGCCTATGACGGCGCGGGTGTGTACACCGCTGAGAACGGCGGCGTCGATACCGGCTGGTGATTGCGGCGCTCGACGAGCCGGGCGTTCCCGGCAAGGACAACCATGCGGACGCTGTGGCTCACCGGCCCCAGCGTCCTTTTTGATGATGTGAATCGTTCGCCGTCGCAACCGATCGCTCACGCGAGCCTTGATCGAATGGAAGCCGGGAAGGAACTATGAACGCGCACGTGAAGAACCGATCCGGGCGGGGATTCACGCTGATCGAGATTCTGCTGGTGGTCCTGATCGTCGGGCTGCTCGCGGCGATCGTGGTGGCGAACTTCATCGACATCGAGGACGACGCCGAGATTTCGGCCGCGCGCGAACAGTTGCAGATTCTGCGCGAGCAAATTCAGCTTTACAGGATCAATCAGCACGCCTTTCCCGCCGATCTCGATGCTTTGGTGGTGACCGGACAGATGGCGCGCGTTCCCGACCACCCCGGCGCCGGCGACTGGGATTACGACGCCGGGACCGGCATTCTTCTTTCCACCGCGGATGCAAGCTGGTAATGCGACCACGCAGTTCAAGACACGCCCCGCTGGCGCGCGATCGACGACGAATCGCGGGGCCGTTGCATGTTCGCCGTCCGTCGCGGCGGCGCGGCATCAGCTTCGAGGCGGTGCTCTGGTCGCTCATTGCCATCGCGGGGCTTGGCACGGCGGCGATCGTCGTCACGCCGCGCGTCCTCCAGGCCGGCGCCGCGGGCGCTTCCTGGCAGCCGGTCAAAGCGCGCAGCGTGGAGCATCAGCAGCTCATCGACCAGCTTGCCTCGCTCGCCGGCCGCAGCCATCGCGTGCTCGCCGTGCAGCAGCGAGGTCGCGTGCCGCTGGAGGAGATCGCGCTCTGGGTGACGGATTCCGAGAACCCCGGCGTCATCGATCCGCAGGAAGTCGCCGTCATCAGCCACAGCCGCAACATGCAGACGCTGGTGTTCTACGAGCTTTCGGGCCTGGACAATTCGCAGCGCAAAGAACTACAGCCGCACCTGGACGTCTTGATCGACGAGCGCACGTCGCTGTTCGCGCTGTGGCGGCAACACCCGGCGAGCACGGCGCGGGTCATCGGCCGCGACCTATCGGACGTGGTGTTCGAGATTCTGCCGTGTGAACCCGCCCGCGGCGCCGCGCGGTCAGTGTTGCGGATCGCGCTCACATGGGCGGCGGAATCAGCCGATGGCTCAGACACGGCGTCCGCGTTGGTGGACGTTCATTGCGCGTCGATCGCGCAGGAGAAATCGCGATGAAGCGAATGAGCTATCTCAACGTGGTCCTGAGCGTGAACGCGGTGCTGCTGGCCGCGATGTTGTGCGTGCTGCTGTCCGGTTCGTCGCTGGGCCCGTCGCAAGCTTCGGCGCAGATGGGGATGGCGCGCATCGGCAACGGCGTTCCCGACGCCGGCGCGCAGCGCTTGCGCATCATCGAAGCGCTGGAGCGCATCGAGGCGACGGTCGCCGCGACGCGAGCGACGCTCGAAGACGGCCGCACGCGCGTCGAAGTCACCAACCTCGACGACATCGAGATCGACTCCAAGTGAACCTCGCGGGCGAGGAAAGGAATCCCATGCAACGAGCTGCAATGCAAACCAGCTCCAGGCGGGGGGGGGGCGGACGAGGCTACACGCTGATCGAGCTGTTGATCGTCGTCGCGCTGCTCGGTCTTGCCAGCGCGGTGGTCGTTCCGTACCTCAACGACCGCGGCGACCTCGAGCTGCAGGGCGCGGTGCGCCTCATCATCGCCGACATCAGTTTCGCACAGTTCGACGCCCTGGCGCACCAGGAATATCGGCGCGTGCAGTTCTTCGACGACGGCACGGGATACGCGATCGTCCGCGTCACCGATTCGGACTTCAACGACACCTTCGACCCTGACACCGCCGACTACATCACCGACCCCATGGCCGGCGGCGATCAGCGCTACGTCGTCGATTTCACCGACGGGCGCTGGGGCGACATTCAGGTTTCCTCCGTCAGCATCGACGGCGGCAGCCGCTTCACGACCTTCGACTCGCTGGGCGGCACCGTGATCTCCGGCGGAGCGCCGGGCACCGGCGGCAACATCACCGTCGAGTCCGAAGGCGTGCAGTACCTCATCAACATCGCGCCGTTCACCGGCAAACTGACCGTCAGCAAAGTGACAAGCTAACCCCCCCCCCCCCAAAGGGCCGGGCACTTTAGTGCCCATCTCGGGAACAGATAGGAGTCGGGCGTGTTCGCAGGCAGGTTTTCACCTTCGACAGGTTTGGTCGGCATCGACTTCGGCGCCGATCACGTGCGCCTGTTGCAGGTGCGCGAGCAGGGCGGCGACCTCAAAGTCATCGGCGCCGCGCTCGAAGAGACGCCGCGCCTGATCGACGGCTCGCTCGACGCGGCGCGAATGGCGCAGCGGTTGCGCGCCGCGATGGCCTCCGGCGGGTTCACGGGCCGCCGGTGCGTCGTGTCCGTGCCGCGCTCGGCCGTGCGCGTCCAGTCCGTCCGCTTGCCGAAAATGCCCGCGGCGGAAGTTCGCCAGGCGGTTGTGTGGGAAGCGGCGCAGCGCTTCGAGCTCGATCGCAGCGCGATGGAGGTCGATCACATCGCCACCGGCGCGACGCTGGGCTCCGATCAGCGCGATGAACTGCTGCTGATCGCGGCTGAGCACGCGGCGTACATGCCGCACCTGCACGCCGTGATCGAGGCGGGGCTGCGCCCGATCGCCGCCGAAACGAATTTCTGCGCCTTGGCGCGCATCTTCAGCCGCCGCACGCGACGCGAGTCCGATCGCGGCGTGGTGCGCGCGATCGTGGAAGTGGGGCGGAGCGGGGCGACGATCATGGTCCTTCGCGGCGATCAGATCGCCTTCTGCAAGCCGCTGGAACTCAGCGGGCGGGCGTTCGATCGGGCGGCGGCGGAGCATCTTGGGATCGACCTTCAGGCGGCGGCGGAGATTCGGGCGGGCCGCATCGCCGAGGCCGCGCGAGACGGCGCCAACTATGTGCCCGAAGATCCCGCGACGGACCGCGCGGTCTATGAAGCGGTGCGCCCGCTGATTCGAGAGCTCGCCAAGGAAGTGACGCTGTGCATGCGTTACTACGGCGTGACGTTTCGAGGCCAGCCGCCCGAGTGCGTCATTCTCACCGGGTGCGACGGCATCGAGCCGCACCTGGCGCGGATTCTTCAGATGTCCTGCAAAGTGCCGGTGCGCATCGACGACGTCGTGGGCACGCTCGACAGCCTCTTGCCGCAGATTCGCGCCGCGATGAATCGCGTGCCGGGGCCCGCGGCGTGCTGGGCGACGGCGGCGGGTTTGAGCCTGCGGCGAAGCGGCGCGCGGTCCAACTGGGACCGCCGCGGCAGCGCGGCCGCGACGGCTTCGCCCCAGCCCGCGGTCGCGGCGGCGAGGAGGTCCTCGTGATGAAAGGTCAACACGCCATCGACCTGCTTCCTTCGGAAATCTACGCGCAGAGCCAGGTCGGCGTGCGCACCGGGCGCTACGTGGTGTTCAGCATCGCCGCCGTGCTGATCCTGGCGGCCGTCACGACGCACGCGCGCCTGGCGCTCTCCGCCGCCGAACAGCAGCTTTACAACACGCAGAACGAAGCGAACAACGTGCTGGAGATCGAACGTCAGGCCCAGGAATTGCGCAAGATGCGCCACGGGCTTGAGGAGCGCATCGATCTCTACGAGCGGGCGGCGCTGCCGCTGGAGATTCGCCGCGTCATCGCGACGATCATCAACGACCTGCCGGTGGGCGCGACGCTGGAGTCGCTGGACCTCAGCGCGGGCGTGCAGCGCTCGACGCGCTCGCCGCGAAGCAAGGGACGTGACGAGAAGGCCGAGGAGCAGGCGCCGCGCGTGCTGGTCGGCGAGATCAGCGGCTTCGCAGCAAGCGATCAGGCGATCGCCGAACTGGTCGCTGCGCTCAGCGATCGCCCGCCGTTTCAGCGCGTGGGGCTGGACTTCAGCCGCACGCGCGAAGTGCGAGGCCAGTCGGCGCGCGAGTTTCGCGTGAGTTTTCGCATCGACCTCGACGCCGGGTACGAGGTGTTGGCGCTGGAGCGCGAGGAGCTAATGGGCATTAGGGACTAGGGATTGGGGACTAGGGACTAGGGACTAGGGACCAGGGATTCGGGACTAGGGATTAGCGACCAGGGACTAGGGACTCGGGACTCGGTACTAGTGCCTAATGCCTAATGCCTAATGCCTAATGCCTAATGCCTAGCGCCTAACGGATGGACGCTGAATGATGCTGATCAACAAGCATGTCGTTTACGCGATTCTCACGTTCGTGGGAATTCTGGTCGTCGGCGGGGCGGCGCTGGTGTGGCCCGCGCTGAACAAGCGCAGCTCGGTGATCGAGGCTGTCGCCGACTTGAACCGTCGCAGCGCGGGCCTTTCGAGCACGACCAGCGAGGTGGAAGCGCTCGCCCGGCAGGTGCAGGCCATGGGCGATCGCGTCCGCGACGACTTCAAGCAAATCCCCGATCAGGCCAACCTCGCCGACGTCATGCGAACGCTCTCGCTGCCGGTGGACGGCCAGTCCGTTGCGGACCAAACATTCACCGCGGGCACGCCCGGCGACGCTTTGACCGACGCCGCCGGCGGAGCGATGCACCTGCGCATCATGCCGCTGACGATCGACATGCAGGCGACGTTCGAGTCGGTGTACGCCGTGCTCGAGGCGACGGAGTCGATGCCCCGCCTGATCCGCGTGTCCTCGCTGCACATGAACTTCAAGCGCGATCCGAAGACCGAACACGTCCAGCGACCGCTCATTGAAGCCTCGCTGGGGCTGGAAGCGGTCTTCGCCAGCGCAAGCCCCGAACCGGCGGAGTCGTGAACCATGATGCTGCACCTGCGACGAGTTTGGATTCAGCTCACCGCCAACCGCAAGCAGTTCGGCATTCTGTGCGGCGCGCTCGGGGTGGGATTGCTGCTGTGGGCGCGGCTGATCATCGTGTCGAACATTCCGCGCACCGCGATGGCGGACGATCCGGACGCGGTAGGGGGCGGGGGGGGGGCCGAAGTTCGGGGTTCGGAGTCCGGGGTCCGGGGTTCGGGCTCGAAGTCCGAACCCCGAAATCCGAACACTGAAATCCGAACCCCGGACCGCGAACCCCGACCCCGATACACCGTTTATCTGGACGTGTCGCCTTTGCGCGATCCGTTTCTCGTCAGCGACCTGCACTTCCCCAGAGTGAATGGTTCGAACATATTGACGACAGAAGATGCCAAGTCGCCCGTCCAACCAACCGAAGATCCTCAACACGTCGAAGCAATGCTGACCCGGCGGCTTCAGGCGATGGTCGATGCGTTTTCGCTCGACGCCACCGGGGCCGCGACTGGTTCGGAGCACGCAAGCGCCCAACACCAGGCGATGGCGGTCATCGGCGGAACGACGTATCGGCTTGGAGCGCAAGTTCCGGCCCTGGCGAACGAGGAGATTCTTTTCCGGTTGACTGAAGTGAGGCAACGATCGGTGATCCTCGAATGGGAGGGTCGCACATTCGAACTCAAGATGCAGTCGCCGGGGGCGTGAACGTTTTCCACGAATCTGATCTACGGGCGAGGCAGGAGATCACCCAGTCATGTTTGACACGAATTCAACAACCGCACGTCCTTTTTTTGGGCGCTGGTGGTCCGTCTGTGCGCTCTGCACAGCACTGGCGGTTCCGGCGATGGCGCAAGACGCCGCCGACGGGGCAAGGGTGGACGCTACACAGTACGGCACCATGGACCTACAGGTCCAGGACACCGACCTGGCGCAGGTTCTTCAGATGCTCTCGATTCAGAGCGAGAAGAACATCATCGCCGGTCGCGATGTGTCTGGCACAGTCACGGCCAGCCTGTATGACGTGACGTTCTACGAAGCGCTCGAGGCTGTCCTCGCCGCCACCGGGTATCGCTACATCGAGGAAGGCAACTTCATCTATGTGTACACCCAGGCGCAGTACGACGAGATCATGCAGGCGCGCAAGAAGACGCTCACGCGCACTTTCCCGCTTCAGTACCTCTCCGCCACCGACGCGCACGAGTTCATCGCGCCGCTGCTGAGCGATCGCGGCCAGTCGGCGTTTCGCGGCGACGTGGCGCCGGGCTTCAAGCCCGACGAGAGCGACGGCGGCGCCGACACCTACGCGTTCAGCGCCACGCTTGTCGTCAATGACTATGCCGAAAACCTTGACGACATCTCCAACCTGCTCAGCGAGCTCGACACCGAGCCGCAGCAGGTCCTCGTCGAAGCGACCATTTTGCAAACCGAACTGGATGAATCGAACGCGGCAGGCGTCGATTTCTCCCTCATCGGCGACGCCGACTTCACCAACCTCACCGACCCGCTGGGGATGGTGAACAACCTGCTCGACGGCGACGACCCCGACACCGGCTTCCAGCCCGCCGACGACAAGGCCTACGGCCTGACCAGCAGCGCCGGCAACACGCAGGGGCCCGGCACGTTCAAGGTCGGCATCGTCAACGATTCCGTCGCCGTCTTCATCAAGCTGCTTGATTCGGTGCAGGACACCACCGTGCTCGCGCGGCCGAAGATCATGGTCCTCAACCGCCAGCGCGCTGAAGTCCTCGTGGGTGCTCGAATCGGCTACCTCTCGACCACAGCGACGCAGACGACGACCACGCAGACCGTGGAGTTCCTCGACACGGGCATTCAGCTTGTCTTCCGCCCGTTCATCAGCCCCAACGGCATGATCCGCATGGAGCTCTCGCCTCGCGTTTCTGAAGCGAGCCTGCGCACCGTGACGGACGCCAACGCCGTGCTCGTCACCATCCCCGACGAAATCACCAACGAACTGACCACGAACGTTCGCGTGCGTGACGGCAAGACGCTGGTGCTCGGCGGCCTGTTCCGCGAGAAGACCGACATTTCGCGGCGTCAGGTTCCGCTGCTGGGCGACGTGCCGCTGCTTGGCTGGGCGTTCCGCGGCCAGGAAGACATCGTCGATCGCGACGAGATCGTCTTCCTCATCACGCCGAACATCGTCCATGACGAGAAGCTCTGGGACATCGGCGAAGACACGATGGAGTACGCCCGCGCGTTCGTCGTCGGCGGCCGTGACGGACTGCTGCCCTTCAGCCGCGACAAGCTCACCAGCGGCTACAACCAGGACGCGACCGCGGCGTTCAACCGCGGCGACCACGACATGGCGCTCTACTACATCAACAACTCGCTGCGTCTGCGCCCGATGCAGCCGGAGATGATTCGGTTCCGCGAGCGCGTCACCGGCGC
>CAZLDF010000315.1:0-3190 GCA_964558095.1 uncultured Isosphaeraceae bacterium
GCTGCCTCGGTCCATCTATGAGATTCCCGGCGCGCGGCGATGCGCGATGGAATTCCACAGCTTCTCCAAGAACGGCGGATTCACCGGGCTTCGCTGCGGCTACACCGTGTGCCCGAAGGAACTCTCCGCCAGCACGAAGGCCGGCAAGCGCGTGCCGCTGCACGGCCTGTGGTCGCGGCGATGGTCCACGAAATCCAACGGCGTGTCGTGGCCCGTTCAGCGCGCCGCTGCGGCGCTCTACACCGATGAAGGCCGCGAGCAGGTCGCTGCGCTCATCGAGCACTACCTCACCAACGCGCGCATCCTTCGCGAAGGCTGCGAAGCCATCGGCCTGGAAACCTATGGCGGCGTCCACGCACCATACGTCTGGGTCCGCTGCCCCGACGGCGTCACAAGCTGGCAGTGGTTCGACCGCATGCTGCACGAAGCGAACGTGGTGATCACGCCCGGCGTCGGCTTCGGCGCCTGCGGCGAAGGCTATTTCCGAATCTCCGCGTTCAACAGCCGCGTCAACGTCGAAGAAGTCGTCAAACGCATGAAGGCGATGACGCTACAGCCCGTCTAGGAAGAATGAACACAGAGACACAGAGAGCACAGAGAGAGCACGGAGGGAAGACAGCGACTTGAAATCATGCATCGAAGAGCAAATCTCTGTGAATCCTCTGTGCTCTCTGTGTCTCCGTGTTCATTCCTGATCCAATGACAAACTATGCCGCGACCATAGCAGACGTCCGACAAGCAGCAGGGCGCATCGCGCCCTATGCTCATCGCACGCCTGTTTTCACTTGCAGATCAGTCAACGAGCGGGCCGGGCGAGAACTGTTCTTCAAGTGCGAGAACTTTCAGAGAGTCGGGGCGTTCAAGTTTCGCGGCGCGTGCAACGCCGTGATGAAGCTGGCCGACGACGTCGCCCTTCGCGGCGTGGTGACGCACTCGTCGGGCAATCACGCGCAGGCGCTGGCGCTGGCGGCGAGGATACGCGGCATCGCGGCGCACATCGTCATGCCCACCACATCCTCGCGCATCAAGCGCGAAGCCGTCATCGGTTACGGCGGCATCGTCCACGACTGCGAACCCAACGTCGCAGCGCGCGAAGCAGCCGCGGCACGCATCGTCGCAGAAACCGGCGGGACGCTAATTCATCCGTATGACAACGCCGACATCATCGCGGGGCAAGGCACCGCAGCGATGGAGTTGATCGAACAAGTCATCGGGGGAGATGTGTGGCCGAGTGAAGCGGGGTCATGGCACGCACGGCCCTCACCCCCAACCCCTCTCCCAAGGGGCGAGGGGGACAAGACCCTCGATGCCATCATCGCGCCCATCGGCGGCGGCGGGCTCATGTCCGGCACGTGCATCGCGGCGCGCGGCATCGATCCCGCCATTCGCATCTTCGGCGCCGAACCTCTCGCCGTCGATGACGCGGCTCGCTCCCTGCAATCCGGCACGCGCCAATCCGCCGTGGCGAATCCGAACACTTGCGCCGACGGCTTGCTCACCAACCTCGGCCAGCTCACCTGGCCGATCATCCGCGACCACGTCGAGCGCATTCTCACCGTCAGCGAAGCCGAAATCATCGATGCCATGCGGATCATCTGGCAGCGGATGAAGATCATCATCGAGCCCAGCAGCGCGGTGCCCGTCGCGGCGCTGTTCAGCGAAGCCGGGCGATCGGCGCTGGGCGATGTGGATCGCATCGGCGTGATGCTCTCGGGGGGCAACGTCGATCTCGACCGACTGCCGTGGAGATGACAACGTGCAGCCCTCGCCCCAACCCTCTCCCAAAGGGAGAGGGAGTTTTTTGCGATGATTTCTTATGGGACCGCGGGACGCTTCGCCATCTTCACAATCCGCGAAATCGGCATAGAACTCGCGCACGGCATATTGCACACGCATGGAATCGGCGCATAGTGCAGAGAACTGCGCCGTGCGCGCGGTTCATTGCGTTTGGATAAGGGGTAGGTCATGTCGGGTCGTGTTTATCGGACCACATCGAGATTCGGCGCGCTCGTCGCCGCGTTGGCGCTCGCGCTTTCAATGACGTCGGGCGCACTCGCCGACAGCGTGCTGGACATCTACAGCGGCGCCGGCGACAGCCTCAAGGGCCGCGGCAGCTTCGAGGCGGAGCTTCGCTACCGGGTCAAGGACGGCCAGGACTTCGGCAAGCTCTTCATCACCATCACCAACACCAGTAGTCCCGCCAACGGCGGCTATCTCACCGGTCTCGTCTTCAACATCGACAGCGCCGATCCCAACGCTTCCGCGTCGCTGCGCAAGAATGCGTCGCATGCGTTCAAGGACCTCGCGGGCGCGGGTCTGAAGGCCAAGCCCTACGGCAGCGCGTTCGACGCCGGCATCGCGGTGGGCAAGAAATGGTCGGGCGGCGGCGCCGCGACCAAGGGCATCGCCGCGGGCGACACCGGCACGTTCAAGCTTCGCATCAAGGCTTCGGATTTCGCCAGCCTCACCGCGGCGAGCTTCATGAACGGCCCGCTGGCGCACAATTTCGCGGCGCGATTCCGCGCGTTCGCCGGCGGCGGCAACGACAAGGTCGTCGCCAGCGTCGTCACCATGCCCCTGCCCGCGCCTGCTCTGCTCGGCGCTGCGGGATTGCTCTGCGTGCTCGGCCTGCGACGGCGCCTCGCCGCCATTCGCTGAACGAATCGCGGCGCACGGCGCGCCCGGCGCACACCAGCACGGCAAGGGGGAGCTTGAATGAGCGGCCATGACGGCCGCTCATTCGCTTTCACGCGGCGTCCGCTGCGCCGCCGACGCCGTCGATCACCGAAGCGAGATCAGCCTCCGCATTCGCCTGGCGCCGCGGCCGCTTCGACCGGCAACGCACGGCGCGATAGACCGTGCACAGGAGAAACGCGCACATGATCGTCGAAACGACGAGCATGATCCACACCGGCGCGAGGCTCGTCAGCCACAGGACATTCGCTGCATACAGCGCCGCCCAGGCGATGAGCGTGACGTGCGCCGCGGCCCTCAACCGCCCGCGACCGGCGACGCTGAGGACGCTTGCGATCACGACGATCGTCAACTGCGCCGACGCCAGCGCGACGCCGAACCAACCCGAATAGGTCAGGCCGATGGCGCTGTAGGTGACGCCTTCGCTTGTCGTGCTGATGGATGTCGCCTGGGGTTCGCCGACGCGCTGGAGCGAATCGAATATCCATGCGAACTG
>CAZLDF010000316.1:0-5903 GCA_964558095.1 uncultured Isosphaeraceae bacterium
GCGTTGGGCGCGTAGCGCTCGGCGGTCTTGAGATCGACCCAGTCGTCCTCGACCAGTTTCCCTAGCGAGTACGTGAAGTCGTGCATGCCCTCTTCGATGGAACCGGCCATGATCGACGGCAGGTCTTCGTCCTTGCCCTCGCGGATCGTGTCGGACACGGTGACGGTGTTCAGCAGCACCTCGGTCGCGGGCACGCGATCGACGCCCTGCTTGGCGCTGGGCAGCAGCTTCTGCGCCATGATCGCCTGCAGGCCCACCGCCAGCGACGAGCGAATGAACGCGTGATCGCGCGAGGGGAAGAATTCGAGAATGCGCGAGAACGCCTGCAGCGTGTCGGCGGTGTGCAGCGTGACGAACACCAGATGGCCGGTTTCCGCGGCTTGAATGCCCGCGAGCATGGTCTCGCGGTCGCGCATCTCGCCGATCATGATGATGTCGGGGTCTTGGCGCACCGCGGAGCGCAAGGCGTTGGGAAAATCGGCGACGTCGATGCCGATCTCGCGCTGGCTGATGAAGCTCATCTTCGGCCGCAGCATGTACTCGACCGGGTCCTCGATCGTGATGATGTTGCACGCCTCCTTCTTGTTGATGTGGTCGATCATCGCGGCGAGGGTCGAGGACTTGCCGCTGCCCGTCACGCCGCAGACGATGACGAGGCCTTCGTGCTTGCGCTCGGAGACTTTTTCGTAGATCGGCGGGAGATGCAACTCCTCGAAGGTGGGGACTTCGGGATTGACGCGGCGGATGGCGGCGTGCGTTCCCCCCCCCGCGTGAAAGACGCTGCACCGATAGCGCTGGTCCATGCTTTCGTGATGCGAGAAGTCGATGCCGCCCTTTTCTTTCAGCTCGTGGCGCAGGTGATCGGGAATGATCGGGGCGAGCAGGCTGTGGGTGTCTTCCGCGCTGAGCGGCGGCAGGTTGACCGGATGCAGCGCCGAGGCGATGCGCAGGATGGGAGGCGAGCCGACTTTGAGGTGAAGGTCCGACGCGTTCACTTCGCGCATCTTCATCATCAGCCGGTTGATCGTAATGTCGCCCTGCATGACCGCTGGCTCCTCGACCCGCCGAGTGATGGTGGTGAACCGCGGCGGGACGGCGGCGCATGATACGCGGGAGCGGCGGCCGGGGCGCGCCTTGGCCGCTCAGGCGTCGAGCGCGCGCGCCGCCGCCGCGGCGCTCAACCCGGCGACGCGAACGGTTTTCTCGGCGCTGCCGTGGCCGGTTTCGATCGTGACCTGCCGCGGCTTGACGCCCAGCGCCGCGGCGAAGAGTTTGCAGATCGCCTTGTTGGCTTTGCCGGCTTCGGGCGGCGCGCTGATGCGGACCTTGACGCGATCGCCGAGGACGCCCGCGATCTGATCGCGCGAAGCGTTGGGCACGGCCTTGATGGCGATGAACACGTCTTCGCCGCGTTGTTCGATTGGGACCGCCATCGTCGTCACTTGAAGTGTACAACAGGGCGGCGGTCGCTGCCGTCATCGCAGCCGCGAGGTACAATGAGCGCGTGAACGATACCCATCCAGACATGGCGCGACGGCAAGTCGAAATCATTCGGCGCATGCCTGATGCGCGGAAGGCCGCGCTCGCATCGGCGTTGCGAAACCGCACCTACTGGCTCGCGCGGCGCGCCATCGATGAAGCGCATCCTGAACTCTCCGAATGGGAGCGCAAACTTCTGTTCATCAAGACTCACTACGGCGTGCAACTCGCCGAGCAAGTACGTGACGATTGGCGCGCCAAAGGTCGGCTCGATGCCTGACGCAGCGGACTTGGCTGCGCTCGCCCCGGTGGCGGAGGCGCTCAAATCGCTGGGCGTTGATTTTTACATCGGCGGTTCGGTCGCGAGCAACGTGCATGGCGTCTGGCGCTCGACCATGGACACGGACTTGGTCGCATGGCTGCGCCGACAACACGTTGCGCCGTTCGTGATGGCGCTGCAGCGGGACTTCTACGTCAGCGCCGACATGATCCTTGACGCGATCGCGCGGCGAGCGTCATTTAACGTCATTCACGAGAACTCATCACAAAAGATCGATGTGTTCATCCCCAAGGGTCGGCCGTTCGATGAGGCCGCTCGAAAGCGCGCCGTGATGAAACCGGTGTCGGCCGACGGGGCCTACTTGCTCCCCGTCGCGTCGCCGGAGGACACGATTCTGACAAAGCTCGAGTGGTATCGTATGAATAACGAAGTTTCGGACAAGCAATGGAGCGACGTGCGTAGCGTCATAAGGATAAAGCAGGATGGACTTGACTGGCCGTATATGCAGCGATGGGCTGCGGAACTCGGCGTCGGCGATCTCCTGGATCGCGCTCGCCAAGCCGTGTCTCGGACCTTCGAGGGCGAATGTGATGCATGAGTGAACTTCTCGCGTGACCAAAGAAGATGCGAGGCAAAAATGTCAACGCGAACACACTCCAAGTTGATCCGAGAAGGCGAGTATTTCGCGGAGGTCGAAGTACGCCTGCTCGACGACGACGTGCCGCGGGGTCCTCACTTGTCGCTGGAAGACGCATTGCGGCTGGATCGGGTCCGCGAAGCGTTGCGACGATCCGATATCTCGACGGCATCCAAACTCGCCCGCGTGTATTGCTTGATGCCGCTCAATGCCGCGTAACTGGGACGGACGACTACTCCTCCAAAACTTCCTTCCGCCGCAGGATGTGGTGGTAGTGCTGCGCGAAGCGGTGCGCTTCATCGCGGATGGCCTGGCAGAGCTTCAGGCCGGGGTTCTCGCGGCCCAGGCGAATGGGTTCGCTGCGCTTCTGCACGTAGATCAGCTCTTCCTTCTTGGCCAGCGAGATCACCATCGGCGGCTTGACGGAAAGCTGCGCGAACGCTTCGAGCGCCGCGTGCAATTGGCCGAGCCCGCCGTCGATGAGAATGACGTCGGGGTACAGCTCGTTGCCTTCGCCCGCTTCGCGATAGCGGCGTGAGACGACTTCGCGGATTGACATGTAATCGTCGTTGTCGGCAAATCGAATCTTGTACCGCCGATAGCCATCCTTGAACGGGCGGCCGTCGATGAATGTCACCTTGCTGCCGACGGTTTCGCCGCCCTGGAGGTGCGCGATGTCGATCGCCTCGATGCCGCGGATCGGCTGGTCCAGTTCAAGTGTTCGCTGAAGCGAACGCAAGCCAGCGCTCGGATCGGTCGCGAACGTCGTCACCTCCGGCTGCCAGTCAACGCCATTGCGACCGCGCTTCTCGCGATCATCGAGCTTCTCGATCGCGGTGATCTGGTCGCGCATGCGGGCTGCGTCTTCGTAGCGCATCTCCTTCGACGCCAGCTCCATTTCCTGGCGCAATTCGCGGAGCATGACGCTTCGCTTGGATGTGATGAAGCGGACGAAACGGTCGATGTCGGCGCGGTACTGCCCCTTGGTGATCCGGTTGCCGCACGGCGCGGTGCACTGGTCGATCGAATGCAGCAGGCACGGCCGAAAGCGCACGTTCTTCGGGTCGTCCCAGTGAATGTCGAGCGTGCAGGTGCGATATTTGAACACGCGCTGGAGGATCTGCACCGATTCGCGCAGGGCATAGACGGACGTGAACGGGCCGAGGATCTTCGCGCCCCTGAATGGCGGGTCCGCCGGGTTGCGCGTGATGTACACGCCGGGGAAGTCGTCGCGCATCGTGATCGCGAGATAGGGGAACGTCTTGTTGTCCATCAGCAAAACGTTGAAGCGCGGCCGGATGTCCTTGATCAACCGCGCTTCCATCAGCAGCGCTTCCCACTCGGCCTCGCAGCCGATGCAGTCGAAGTCCTCGATCTGATCGATCAGCGGCTGCTTGTTGGGCCCCAGATCGACGGACTTGACGAAATACGAACTGACGCGATTGCGAAGCGAACCCGCCTTGCCGACGTAGATCACATCGTCGCCCGCGTTTTTCATCAGATACACGCCGGGCGTGTCGGGCAGGGCCCGCGCCTTGCGCGACAGGCGCGTCAATCGCTCATCGCGTTCCACCGGCTGGGTTGTCAGCTCGTCCGACATCGGGCGATTCTAGATCGCCCCGCAGCGACTGGTCGCCGACTGGTCGCCGGGCGGAAACGAATGTGTCGCGAACGCCGCGCGTCAATGACCGGCGAGCGTGCGGGGCGGTTCGAGCGAAGCCAGTCTCGCGGCGGGGGAATCGGCGGAGCCCGCGTCTTCGAGCATGGCCAGCGCTGCGGCGTCGAGATGCCGGATGACGAACTGCTCGTTGCTCCAGACAAGGCGGCCGATCGCCGCATCGGCATTGCGCTCCGCGACGATGTATTGGATGGGGGCTTGGCGCACAATGCGCGGAAGATTCTGTGCCAGCGATCGCCGGTAGGCTTGTCGCGCGGAGGCTGCGAAGTCGCCGAAGCGTCGATGCCCGACGACGCCGCACAGGCCTGCCGATTCGATCCAGCAGAAGGGCTCGTTCATGCCCAGCATCTTCATGCGGTCGGCCCAGCAGAGGACGGGTCGGCCGGCGTAGAAGGACAGCCCGCCGTCCTTGATCTCGCCGAAGCTCGCACGAACCGCGCCGACGCGCCAACCGGAGCGATAGGGCGGCGTGATGAAGATCGCATCTTCGCGCGTGTTGGACCGCGCCCACTGCTGCGCCGCCAGCCAGGCGTCCGACTCGCCGCGGCGAAGCCAGGGATGCTGTTGATGCAGCAGCGCGTGCGCTGCGAGTGCGGTGATCGCCAGGATCGCGCACGTCACTGCCCATCGCGGATTCCCGATCCCGAATGCGGTTAGCCGCGACCCGCAGTCCGCGGAGGGGAGCGCGGTCCGCAACGACCCGATCACCGGTGTCATCACGATCAGCGCCACGATCCCGCCAAGTCCCAGCGCCGCTGCGGGCTTCGACCACGTTGCGAACGGCCAGAGCACGATCGCGATCAGCACGACGGCGCCGGCGGCGGACGCAATCCCGCCGCGGCGCAGCGCGCCGGCAATCCAGAGCGCCACGAACACGATCGCCCCGAGCTGCGGCAGCATGAACGACCGTCCCACCATCAGCTTCCACAACAGCGGCTCGCGCGCCCCCGCCGCCAGAGCGATCAATCCCAGCGCGGGGAACACGAGCGTCGCGACACACCAAACCATGAGCCGGCGATGGGTGGATTTTCCCGCGACGGCGGCATCAACGAACGCCGGCCGCCGCGCAAGCCCGAACATCGCAGCCGCACCCAGTGCGATGACCGCGAAGGTTCCCGCCCAGGCGCCAAGCGGCGCCAGCAGCGGGTTGATGAGCGGCGCGTTCAGGCCGAGACCGATTAGTTCATAGCGCGCCAATTCGTCCGCCGGGAGCCACGACGCCAGACGCGCGACCGCCAGCGTCAGCACGCCGAGGCACGCGATCGCAGCGAGCGACGACACGGCTCGGGCGTTGCGGCGCTCGCACCAGAGCGTCGCAACGAAGAGAGCGCTGAGCAGATACGCGCCGACCTGGCCCTGCACGAACACCGCGCACGCCGCCGCGATCCACGCGCTGCGCACCCGGCCGATCGTCCACAGCCACATCGCGGCGAACACGAGCGGCATGACCGCGAGCGTCGCGGTCAGCTCCACGTCACTCAGCCAGACCAGCCCGAACCAGTTTCGCTCCTTCGGCACGACGAGGAGGAGCGCCGGCAGGAGCAGGACGAGGACCGAGTTGAAGCGTGATGTCGCAGCGTGCCGCCCCCCCCCGCCTGCGGCCGAGACGGCTACACCCTCAGCCAGCGCGCTCATCAGCTTCGCAAGCAGGACGATGTTGAGCAGCACGACCGCGATCGTCGCCATCAAGGCGAACGCCGCCCGATTGGACTCGGTCGAGAGCATCGCGAAGAGCTGCCAGAAGACGCTGCCGAGGCTGCTGAACACGTCGGCGTAAGGGTCGGCCGTCAGGGCTGCGGGATGTTCGATCGCCTGAACCTGCACGAGGT
>CAZLDF010000317.1:0-4565 GCA_964558095.1 uncultured Isosphaeraceae bacterium
GTCGGGATCACCGACAGGCCAGATGTCCGGGTTGACGACCTTCACGCGTGCGAGCGGATCGCCGATCGGCACGATGAAACAGTCGACTTGTTTGATCGCGCTATACACCGCTTCAGCCCAGGTCAGGCCGTGCACGTAGAAATTCACCAGGAGCCTCGAATGATCAGGCAATGGATCGTCATTGAGCCCCTTGACGGTGTGAACCGTGAACCCACCGCCAGCGGATGTCCAGTTGATCGATTGGCTGTGGTAATACAGCGGCTCTTCATCGGCGCACACAGGTGAGTTGCTTGGCCAGAGAGTTGCGGGATCGCGCGCGTGCATTCCAGCGTATGATTCGATCGTCATGTAGAACCCCGCGGGATCGGCCTTGTACGCGATCTCGTGCCACGTGCGCGGCGCTTCGCCATCGAAGCGGTTGTAATGATTCCTGCCGTGGCCGAGGTGAGCCAGTTCAGTCGTGGGGAACGGAATGGCCCCGAGGACATCGCCAGTGTATTCTCCCTCGAAGTCCTCGCCGTTCCGCCAGCCCGTGTAGGTATTCCACGGCCCGATCACCTCATCCCGGCAAACGTCCAGTTCGGGATCGAATGCTCCCTGCAGGAAGTCGTCAGACTGGTCGAACTTGACGCAGAAGCCGACGTGGCGAAGAAAGTCATAGACGAGTGAGAATTGTGAGAATTCGGCGGGCTGTTCCGGTTCATCTACCACGATGGTCGTCATGAAGCTGTTGACGACCGCGCCGTCTTCATCGCCATTGGCGCCGATGCGCAGCGCTTGGCTCCGGTCGATCATCGCCTTCACGGCGTCCGCGCGAGAGGCATCGGCGAACTCCGCGTGCGTGATCGTTCCGTTCTCATTGATGTCGTTGTCCGGGCTGCCATCTCGCGGATCGACATCGGGGTTCTCTGCGTCGAGGCGCGTCACGAGATACACAGGGAGCATGTATTCATACGTGGGGCCGGTATCGCCCTCGAAGTCGGCGAGGCATATGTTGCGCACGTACTGGTGATATGACACGCCCGTCTTGCCGGAGTATTCGTGTCCGATGCCCGTGCCGGTGGACCCCGGATCACCGCTCTCGCACGGATCACCTTGCGGTATGTTTCCCGCCCAACTAGTGGACGTTTCCAAGCCGATCGCCGCAAGATGCGATTCGACGGAACCTTTGACGAGCCATGATGTGTGACTTCTGCATGGCTCCAGATCGCGCGAAATGACCGAAGGGACGCCGCGCGTCGTCACCATCGCCAGGATGTCCGGATCGGTGTTCTCGTTGTGTTCCTGGATGAATTGCCTGATCTCATTCTCGATCCAATTGTCATATGCCGCGGGCGTGATCACGAACCGAGTCGCGTATTCCGCCTCGTCCGCCAACTGTCCCATTGGGCACGACGTGCAATACTCGAAGTCGGTCTGCGTCGCCAGATTGAATGGGACGACGCCGGAGTAGGTCGCCAGGTAATGCTGGGCGATCGCTGCGGAATCACCATCGTCGCTGCAGTAGATGAGCAACACCTCGTTGGGCTGAAGCACGTCCTCGTCGTCGAGGAACAGCGCGCCGCCGATCTGCGCCGCCGCCGGTCGTGCCAGAACAAACCCGAGAACCACGAGGATGAAAACGCCCAGAATCGCCTTCTTGCCACTGTTTCCCACCTGCATGTCGCACTCCTTTGGAGATTCCGCTTGGAAACCGGGAATCCGCTGCTAAGATATATGACAGTTGGCGGGATCCGCTGCGCGAAGTGAGAGAGGAATTCGTCAAAATGGGAAACGAACGGTCAAGCCTGATCCGTAACCTCTTGCTGGGCGGTGGGTTATGCGCCCTTGCCAATTTCGACATTTTTGCTCAGGAACTCGTCGTCACGACCGGAACACACCTGATCGAGGACGGCGATTCTTACTCGATCGCCTTCGCGCTCGGCGACAGCACGATCGACATGACCGGCGGGGAGGTCACGGATGGGATTGCCGCGATCGTCAACGGCACGTTGGGCCAGTACACCGTCTTCGGCGCCAGCGCTGCCAGCTTCGATCTTGCGACATTCAACATGTATACCGGATACGTTGCGTCCGCGCAGAGTCACGGCTTCGGCACCTTCAATCTCTACGGCGGTGAAGTCGATGGCTTCGCCCAGAGCTTCGGCAACAGCACGTTTAACATGGGGGGGGGAGAAGTTCTGACCGTACGCGCCTTCGAGAACAGCACCTACGATATGACCGGCGGAAGGTCGAGAAATACGGTCGACGCCCACGATTCTTCAGTAGTAAGAATTTCGGGCGGTTCCGTTCGATTCTTCGTTGACAGTTGGGAGTCCAGCACTCTGTTCTTCTCCGGGGGTGCTATCGAAGTTGCAGATTTGGGAGCGCACGATTCTAGTCAACTGTACATGTCTGGCGGCTATGTTCCACGTTGGGGTGAAGCACGCGATCAGAGCACGTTCACACTCTCCGGTGGCACACTCGAAGAGGGATTCACAGCCTTCGACCAATCCAGCATTTTCATCGAGGCATACTCGTTCACCCACGCGGGGGGGGCGTTCGATTTCGGCGGCGGAACCGAACTCACCATTCTGCCAAGCGACCCGCTCTTTTCCGGCATCACCGATCCCTTCGGCACGGGCTTCGACTGGCGCGTCCTCAGCGGCTTGTCGATGCTCTACGCCGACGGCACAACCGGCAACTTCAACTTCTACGCCTACGCAGACGACACCAACTTCCCCTCCGGCGGCGGCTTCGCATGGGACGGCACGCTCACGCTTCGCCTGATCCCCGCGCCATCGGGGCTTGCATTCCTCGGCTTTGCAGCGATTGGCGCTTCGCGCCGCCGTCGCCGCGACTGAGTCTTTCCGCGCCCTGGCCTGTCCGCGGACAGGGGGGTGGCCTATCCTCGTCAAATCGGGCTTTGCTTCGCCGGCGGGTTGCGCCGCTGCGCCGCAGCTCGACCAAACGCCGCCGGAACCTCCAAGGGGCCATCGCCATGTCGCTGGACACACTGCCTGAACACATCCGCAAGCCGCACGTTCGACCGTATCACCCGATCCCGATGCAGCAGAGCGGCCAGATGGTGATCGCGCTGCGCGACCCGGCGATGCTTTCGCCGCAGACGATGGCGGTTCCGCCGCAGGTCGTGCGCGTAGTGCAGCAGTTCCAGGGGCAGCTCACGGTCGAGCAGATCAGCCAGGGCGTGGGGATGCCGCTGGAACAGCTTCTGCAGGTCGTGCAGGCGCTGGAGAGCGTGGGGTTGTTGTGGGGCGAGACGTTCGGCAAGCTGGAAGCGCAAGCGCGTCAGCGCATCGCCGAGGCGGGGCACTTTCCGATGACCGCCAGCCGCGCGCTGGGCGCGACGGACGCCGACTGCCGCGCCAAGATCGAGGAATACTTCAGCGAAACGGAAGACCCGGAGCTGACGGCGACGCCGATCGGCGTCGTCGCGCCGCACATCGACTATGAGCGCGGCTGGCCCGTCTATGCCGCCGCGTATCACTCGCTGCAGAAGATCGACGCGCCCGATCGCGTCGTCATCCTGGGCACGAATCACTTCGGCGCGGGCGACGGCGTGGTGCTTTCGGAGTTCGGCTTCGAGTCGCCCATGGGCATCTGCCCAGCCGACGCCGCTGTCATCGACAAGCTTCGCGAAGCGCATGATGACAAGCTCACGATCGATCAGCTCGATCACCTGGGCGAGCACTCGATCAACCTGCAACTGCCGTGGCTGCAGTATTGCTTCGGCAACGTGCCGGTGGTGGGGGCGCTGGTGCCCGATCCGCTGGCGGGAATGATCGAGGACGACGGCGCCCGGCTGAGCGGCGAGGAGTTCGTCGCAACGCTTTCCGAAGCGCTGCAAGCGCTGGGCGGGCGGACGTTCTTCGTCGCGTCGAGCGACCTGTCGCACGTCGGGCCGCAGTTCGGCGAGCCGCGCCCGGTCGATGAGCAGCGCCGGTTCGACGTCGAGCGTCACGATCGCGAGATGATGGCGAAGTTCCTGGAGAACGACGCCGCGGAGTTCATCGCCGCGATGAAGTGGAACAACAACCCGACGCGCTGGTGCAGCATCGGCAACATGGCGGCGACGCTGTCGCTGGCGCTGCCGAAGCAGATCGAACTCATCGACTATCGCCAGGCGTGCGACGACAAGGGCCAGGTCATGGTTTCGTGCGCCGCGATGGCGCTGATCTAAGTCCCCTCTCCCCTTAGGGGGGGGTGAGGGCGGTTTCGCAAGAGCGCATGTTTCGCGAGCGGGCTTGCCCCGCTAGGCGTGCAACGGCGCGGTATGTGTTTCCCGACGCGGACCCGGGATTCCGAAATCTCCGATCAGAACAACTCAGTGGCACAGAGAGTTCACAGAGCGGAAAGCCGTTTGACGTATCAGGTTGTTGCATGTGCCGCTGGCTCAATCTATCGCCCACTTCTGTGCATCCTCTGTGCTCTTCGCCACGGCGAACCTTCGATCTGTGTCTCTGTGTTGTTTCCGGTTGAGATATTCTCCATGATCGCCGTCATCCAGCGCGTTTCGCAGGCTTCGGTGAGCGTCCCGTCGCACGATCATGACGAGCGCATCGGTG
>CAZLDF010000318.1:0-4282 GCA_964558095.1 uncultured Isosphaeraceae bacterium
CCATCTTCGGCGAGCTGGCGAATGCGATCGCATTTCCGCCGCTGCTCCTGCCGCCACTCGGTCGATCCGTCTAGATCAGAATCATATGAATGGATGACGTTGGCAGTAATGCGGAGTGCCAGGTATTCGAGAAGACGCGTCCCTCGCAGAGATTGCAAGTCTTCGATCGCTGCGGCGATCTGAGCGTCACGGCCTATCTCATATTCCCCCCAATTGTACAACATATCGAACGCCCGCCAGAGCGGTTCGTCATTCGTCTCGACGAGATCGGGAATCGCCAAGGCAGAACGATCCAGCCACTTCTCTGCCTGTTCAAGCGCAAGTTCATCGTAGAGCACCTCCAAGACTCCATGGGCTACGAAACCCAAGAACAGATGAGCATCTGGCGGGGTTCCGGCCCGGTCTAAACGGGCGGCAGCAGCCTCATAGTGCGCGTACCTCGGCTCACCCTCAGCCAGTCCAGCCAGACTCCAGAGCGCACGGACCGTTTCGATGTGATCGGGACCGAGTAGTTCCTCTCTTGTCTGTACCACTTCCCGGAGAGTCGTGCGATGTTGATTCCGCATCGCGTCGTCATCCGACCAGTTGGCTTCAGACCACAGGTACTTGACTTCTGCTTCCGCGAGGCGGGCGCGTTTGACTTCCGTCTCAAGCTTCTCCGTCGCGGCCTCGCGCTCCTCAATGGCAGAGGTGATCATCGAAGCAAAGTTGTGACCTGGCAGTATCGTGTCTATGCCGAGTTTCCAATCGCCCTCTCGATTGAGGATCTGGAAACCCTTTCGCCCGTCCTTGAATGTCCACGCGATGCGATCTTTCTCAAGCACGACATCCGCGACATCGGGCTGCACGGCGGCATAGGCCATGACCATGCCGTCGAGCAGTTCCTTGGTTTGTGCTTCCAGCCGCGCGTTTGCCACTTCGAGTTGTTGGGTGGCTTCGCGCTGCGCGCGCATCGACACCACGGCGTATTCCTCGATTGTGAGGTAAAGAGCTCTTTGCGTCGAATCACTCCCCGGTGGGCCAGTCACCACCAACTCGCCGCTCAACGGATCACCGGAGTCCTCCCAGTCATACCACCAGGAGAAAGTGCCCTCGGGCGTCTCGATGTGGATTCCCATGCCAGAGACATTCCTCAAACCCTCTACGCCACCCATCGACTCAACAAGCACCGACTTGAAGCAACGTTGAGCCAACTCGTTCTCTGCGAGGAGAATGGCATTTATGCGATGGGCCTTGACCACACCCCACGTAGTCCCCGCAATGCCGGCCATCAGTATCGCCACAATGGCGCTGCCTGCAACCACCGGCCCGCGATGCTTGCGCACGAACTTGCGCAGCCGGTATGCTGCGCTTGGCGGGGCGGCGACCACCGGTTCGCCTGTGAGGTGCCGCTGCACGTCCGCGGCCAACTGATTCGGGCTTTCGTATCGCCGGGCGCGGTCCTTGTCGAGGGATTTCATGACGATCCAGTCGAGCTCGCCCTTGAGTTCCTGAGACCGCGCGGGAGCGGGGCGTTGTGACGAGGTCGATGTCGATGACCGTTCGACCCGGACCTTCGCGGACTCAGGTCCGGCGTGCGGGCGAACGCCCTCACCCCTACCCTCTCCCAAAGGGAGAGGGAGCCGGCGCTGCAAGCGCACGCTTGGCGCGGGGGGTTCCTCTTCCTTGATGATCCGCTGCATCTCCGCGAATGCTGCGGAGAGCAAGCGCGTGGCGTCGAACGGCGTTTCGCCTGTGAGCAGTTCGTAGAGCAGCACGCCCAGCGCATAGACATCGGTCTTGGTGTCGATGTCGGGGAGGCCCTCGGCCTGCTCCGGGCTCATGTACTGCGGCGTGCCGATGAGCTGGCGGTGCTCGGTGAAGAGCGTCTTGCTCGTCAGGCGATCGGGAGTGCCCGTGGTCGCCTTGGCGATGCCGAAGTCGATGACCTTGGCCAGCGGCCGGCCGTCGGACATGCTCACGAGCACGTTGGTGGGCTTGATGTCGCGGTGAATGATGCCCTTGGTGTGCGCGTGCTGCACCGCGTTGCAGACCTGCATGAACAGGTTCAACCGATCATTGAGCGAAAGCTTGTGCGCATCGGCGAAGTTGGTGATGGGGTCGCCCATCACGTACTCCATCACGAAGTACGGCCGGCCCCCCCCACCTGAAGACGATTCCGTCGCGCCCGCATCGAGTACGCGGGCGATGTTGGGGTGCTCCATCAGGGCGAGGGCCTGACGCTCGGCTTCGAAGCGGGCAATGACCTGCCTGGTGTCCATGCCCAGCTTGATGATCTTGAGCGCGACGCGGCGTTTGACGGGTTCGCGCTGCTCGGCGAGGAACACGCTGCCGAAGCCGCCTTCGCCGATGAGTTGCAGGAGTTTGTACCGGCCGATGATCGTGCCCGGCTTTTCGGTGATGGGCGAGTGATGCGAAGCGGTGGCGACTTCCGATGGACTGCGCGCAGCGCCCGGCGCGGCGGTGGGGTCGGCGAGGAACGGGCCCTGTTCATCATGCGCAGCGAGCATGGAGTCGATTTCGGCGCGAAGGGGGGGGTCGCCGCCGCACGCGCCTTCGACATAGGCGTTGCGCGCTTCGCCGGACAGTTCGCTCGCGCGTTCGAAGATGGCTGCGATGCGATCGAGCTTGTTGTCGCCGGTGTTGCCCGAGGTGTTCGGAGCGTCATTCATATTGGCTGTCCCGTTGCAGTTCGCGATAGAGCCATGTCCTGCCGAACTCCCAGCGTCGTTTGACCGTTGCGGGCGAGATATCCAGTGCCGCGGCGGTCTGTTCGATGCTGAGTCCCGCGAAGAATCGCAGGCGGACGACTTCGCCGATCGAGGCGTCCTGTTCACCCAAGCGACGGAGGGCGTTGTCGAGGCTCATGGTTTCTTCAAGATTCCACGAATCGGCGACATCCGCGAGATTCAGAGGCACACGCTTGCGGCTGCCGGGGGGGCCCCCTCGCTTCTCCCGCCCGCGCGCGCGGGCGTGGTCGATCAGAATTCGCCGCATCGCCTCTGCAGCGGCTGCGTAGAAGTGAGCACGATTCTGCCACGGAATCTCACGCGGGCCGACGAGCTTAAGGTAGGCTTCGTGCACGAGCGCGGTGGGAGCGAGCGTGTGGTCGCCGCGCCGTTCATTGCGTTCCGCCGCCAGCGCATTGCGCGCCTGCGCAACAAGCTGGTCATACACAATGGGCAACAGTTGATCAATGGCCGCGCGGCCGCTCTCTTCGGGTGCGGCGGCATCGCAGAGGAGGCGAGTCACAAGATTGTGATCTGATTGCATCATGGGAAAACCACACGCGGGGGATCGCGTGCGAATGGTAGAGGATCAGCGCCGGCCGCAGGGCGGTAGGATGCGCTCATGAAGACGACACCGTCCAAAGCGAGGAATCGCGCCGACCTGGCTCAACGCATCGCCGAAGTCGCCCTGCTCCGCGGCGAGTTCACGCTTCGCAGCGGGCGGAAGAGTTCGTATTACCTCGACAAGTACCTGTTCTCGACGCAGCCGGAGATTCTGCGCGAGCTGGGCGAAATGTTCGCCGAGCGGATCGCGCGTGCGCCCGGCGTGACGAAGCTCGCCGGGGCGGAACTCGGCGGCATCCCGCTCGTCACCGCCGCGTCACTTGCCAGCGGCCTGCCCTGCGTGTTCATCCGCAATCAAAAGAAAGACTACGGCACGGCGAAACAGCTTGAAGGCAAGTTGGACGCGAACGACCGAGTCATCATTGTCGAAGACATCGCGACCACCGGCGGCCAGGTGCTCGAAGCGGCGAACATCATCCGCGACGCCGGCGCGCAGGTGCTCAAGATCATCGCGACAATCGATCGCGAAGAAGGCGCGCGGCACAACATCGAGCAGGCCGGCTTCGCGTTCGACGCGCTGTTCACGGTGACGGACCTCGGCGTCGCCCCATGACATGCATGACAAGAACAGTGGCACAGGTCGCGATTATGGATGGCAATCCGCATCATCCTGTGAGGCGTGCCCGGCCCGCGACTCGCGTGCCGTCGCCCCCGGTCACCCGCTGCTCGCGCGGCGCAGGCGATCGATAACCGCGCTCCATGCGGGGTCCTCCATCGGCGGCGACTCGATGAGAATCTCATCGCATTTCGGATCGGCGTCGGCGTTGCGCAAAGCGCGATAGAGAATGCGCGCGTACGACTCCGGCGTGTGCGGCATATCGACGAGAAACGGCACGCTGAGCGGCAGCGACCGGTCCAGCGCCAGCGCCGCCACCCGCTCCCCCCCCTCCTCCAGCCGCGCGCGCAACGCCTGATTGCTCAGGAGGAAC
>CAZLDF010000319.1:0-4191 GCA_964558095.1 uncultured Isosphaeraceae bacterium
GCTCGACAAGGCGGACAAGTCATACGAATCCCGCTTCTTCCCCACAGCGCAGCACGGCTTCGGCGGGGCCATCACGCAGTGGGAGTTCCTCCATCGACACCTTGTGGTGAAGTGACGAAGGGCTTCTCGTCAGGGGCGCGCGTCGTGGTTCGGTCAACCGCGTGATTCGACCCTGTCGCCCAAACAGTCGAGCCAAATCGACAAAACGCGCAACGCCTTGCGCGTTTTCAGGTGGGTTTATGAGGGAGGGTCCGCGTAAAAGACGGAATGAAGAATTCATTCCACGAAATGGAGAGTTTATTCCACGGAATAAATGCTTCATTCCGCGGAGTAAATGCTTCATTCCGCGGAGTAAAAGATTCATTCCACGGAGTAAGAGATTCATTCCACGGAATGGAGAGTTTATTCCACGGAATGAAGACTTCATTCCACGGAATAAATCTTGCACTACACGGAATCAACGGCCCGCTTCGAGTCATCCGGAGCCGATGGCGCGTTTCTGCGGACATGCGGCCTGCGATGAAATTCGTCGCTGAGGCCCGCTTCGCGAACGGGCTTGCCCCGCTGAGGCGGTTGAGGGGGCCGCTATGCGTCGAAGGGTCAGGCATTGTCGAGCAACGCCGAGACGATCCCTGCGGCGGATTCAAGAGCTTTGCGCGCCTCGGTGGCATCCATCGATTGACGCTGCATGACAATGGCGATCTTGAGCTGACCATCCGCGGCGTCGAGCAGTCGATGCGCCTCTGCGCGCGACAGCTCCGGACACAGCGTCATCAGAATTCGGATCGCCCGATCCGTGAGTTTCGCATTGGTCGCGCGCAGATCGACCATGAGGTTGCTGTACACCTTGCCAAGCTGGATGAACAGCGTGGTGGTGATGATGTTGAGCGCGACCTTCGTCGCGGTGCCCGCCTTCAGGCGCGTCGAGCCGGTGAGCAGCTCCGCGCCGGTGTCGAGGACGATGAGGTGATCGACGAGTGGGGAAGAGGTCAGAGGTCCGAGGTCAGACGTCAGACTGCGGAACGAGGGTAAAGCACACGTCAGCAACCCCGTCATCGCCGCGTGCGGTTTCGCGAGTTCGAGTGCGCCGAGCACATACGGCGTCGTCCCCCCTGCCGCAATTCCCAGCAGCGTGTCGCGATCTGTCAGCGCCAGCGCATCGAGCTCGTCCCTCGCGCCTCGCGGATCGTCTTCCTTGGATTCCGATGATCGACGCAGCGCCGCGTCGCCGCCCGCGATGATGCCGACAATCTGATCGGGATCGGACTGAAACGTCGGCGGGCATTCCGAGGCGTCGAGCACGCCCAGCCGGCCGGAGGTGCCCGCGCCGATGTAGATCAGTCGCCCCCCCCCACGCATGCGCGGCACGAGGGCATCGATGAACCGGCCCAGCGCCGCCGCTGCGCCCCGCAGGGCCGCTTGCACCGAAAGTTGATCGTCGATCATCAGGTCGATGCACTGGTGGACATCGCAGCGATGAAGCTGCATTGACGCGGCGTGGCGCTGCTCGGTCGCGATGTGGCCGCGATCGGGGGGGTCGAGTGGGCTCGGAGGCTCGGGTGGGCCCGGGGGAGCGGCCGGGGCCGCAGGCAGGAGGGGGTCGCCGGCGAACGTGGATGCGGGAACGGCGCGTGCGTGTGAACGAGGCATCGAAGGCAAGCATACGGCGTGCCCGAACGAGCCGCGACTGTGGGACGGCAGCCTTGGTTTGGATTCGAACGGGTCGGTCGGGGAGGGCTCCAACCCCGGAATCGAGTCGGTTTCCCGCATCGCCTGCCCCACACCCGGCGGTCGCTGGTGCGATCCCCGCCGGACAGGCTACGATTGGAGCTTTGGAAAGGACCGCGTGAACTTGGCTGCCAAGCGAAGCCCATCATGGTTTCTGACCGTCATCCGCAGCGGCGAGACGACCTGGGAGGCGGAAAACCGCTTGCGAGGGGCGACCGACCTGCCCCTGAGCGAGCCCGGCCGCGTGCAGGCGCGGGCCATGGCGGCGTTGATGAGGCCGGGGATCGAAGTGATCGCCCATCCATCCGATGAGGCGGCGACCGAGACGGCTGCGATCCTCGCCGCGGCCATCGGCGCCAGGGCGCGCGCGGTCGAGGACATGGCCGACCCCCACCTGGGGCTGCTGGAGGGTTTGACATTCGACGCGTTTTCCGAGCGGTATCCCAGCCGCCAGAGGCAGTGGGCGGAGGACGTGCTGTCGGTCTCGCCGCCGGAGGGCGAGGAGATTCAGGCGGCTCGCGGCCGCATCTTTCGCGCGATCGCGGGCTTCCTTCGCCGATCGAAGACTGAGGAGACGGCGATCGTGCTGCACCCGATCGCCTTGGGCTTGCTCCGATGCTACTTCGCGCAGCGGCCGGCATCGAACCTGTGGCGCGTGCTCGCCCAGGGACCGCAGATCGAACGCTACCTGCTCTCGCGCGAAGCGGTGGCGAAGCTCGCGGAAGTCCCGGTTCTCGCAGCGGCGGGATGAGCGTCGGCGAATCGACGCAGCGCAGTGGCGCATGAGTCGGGTCGGGCTTTGTAGGATTCACCAAATCACCAAATCACCAAATCACCAAATCACCAAATCACCAAATCACCAAATCACCAAATCACCAAAGATTCATGACACAACTACCCAGTCAACAGGAAGCCGAGGCGCGGGTCCAGACGACGGGCGCGGGGGAGCGTCAAACTCCGCCGGGGAAGAAGGGGGTGCCGGAGGGTTTGTGGATTCGCTGCCCGCAGTGCGCTGCGATTTTGTTTCGCCGCTCGGTCGAGAACAACCTGTGGGTGTGTCCGGAGTGCCAGCACCACTTTCGCGTGACGGCCGATCAGCGGCTGGCGCAGCTTGCCGATCCGGGCAGCTTCGAGCCGTTCAACGCGACGATTTCGCCGGTCGATCCGCTGCACTTCGTCGATGTGCAGCCGTACCGCGAGCGCATCGTCGCGGCGCAGCGAAAGACGGGACACAACGACGGCGTGCAGACCGGCCGCGCGTTCATCAAGGGCCGCAAAGTCATTCTCGTCGTGATGGACTTTTCCTTCCTCGGCGGGTCGATGGGCTCGGTCGTCGGCGAGAAGATCACCTGCGCGATCGAGACGGCGATGGAGGGCGACCTGCCGCTGGTGATCGTCAGCGCTTCGGGCGGAGCGCGCATGATGGAATCGGGCTACTCGCTGATGCAGATGGCCAAGACGTGCGCGGCCCTGGCGCGGTTCGACGACATGGGCGGCTTGTACATTTCCCTGCTGACGGACCCGACGACCGGCGGGGTGACGGCGAGCTTCGCGATGCTGGGCGACGTGATATTGGCCGAGCCCAAAGCACTGATCGGTTTCGCCGGGCCGCGGGTGATCGAGCAGACGATCCGGCAGGAGCTGCCGGCGGGATTCCAGCGCGCTGAGTTTCTTCAGGACTGCGGGTTCATCGATCGCGTGGTGCATCGCAGCCAGTTGCGAAGCGAGATCGGCAGCATCATCGACTATGCGGGCAAGTGATGCGAAGCCCGCCGCGATGGGCGCCGCCATGAACGCGCCGAACGTTGAGCATGCACGCGTTCGCGCGACCGCGCTCTGGGCGGCGCTCCACGCGCTGCTCCTGGCCCTGTCGTTCGAGCCGGTGGGGTGGTGGTTCTGCGCTCCGCTTTCAGTCGCGGCATTCGGCTGGTGCGCGCTGCGCGCTCGATCGACGCGAGTTGCGCTGCTCACCATCTTCATCGCGCAGGTTCCCGCGTGGCTGTGGCTGCACCTGTGGATTCTGCAGATGACGAGGCTCGGCTATCCAGTGCCGCCGATCTACATGGCGGGTTATGGTGTGCTGATCGCGTGGCTCTTTCGTCGCGCGATGCACCATCGCAGGTTTGGTCGGTGGCCCGCGGCCGTCGTGCTTGCCGTGGCCTGGATCGGCTTCGAATGCCTGCGCGGCCGCATCGTTTTCGACGGCTACAACTGGTTTCTGCTCGGTCATGCGTTCGCCGCCTCGGTCACGTTCATGCAGCCGGCGGACCTTCTGGGGACCTATTTCCTGAGCTTTCTCGCGGTGTGCGTCGGCGGGGCGATCGTTGATGCACTGCGGATGTGGAACGGCTCGCTCCCGCGTCGCACGGGGCTCGCGTCAATCGTCACGGCAGCGCTGATCGTCGCATCGAGCGGCGGCTACGGGCTGTTTCGGCGCGCGGAAACCGATCGCATCGTCAGCGC
>CAZLDF010000320.1:0-7547 GCA_964558095.1 uncultured Isosphaeraceae bacterium
GTAACCCAGTTCATACGCGGCGTTGAAGATGATTTCGAAATGTCGTGCCATGTCCGGCGTGTCGTCGAACGCCCGCCGCATCTTCACCGTCGTGGGAATCTCGTCAGGCACGGCGTCGCGCACCGCGCGCAGAATCGCGATCGCTTCATCCGGCGCCGAAAGCAGGTGCCCGCCGCGGTTGCGCTTGCGAATCTTCTTCACCGGGCAGGCGAGGTTGACGTCGATCACGTCATAGCCCATGCCCACGAGAATCGCGGCGCCGCGCGCCATCGTGTCCGGCGAACTTCCCATGACTTGCCCGGCGATGGGGTGATCGTCCAAGCCGGCGGCGCGGTTTTCCGCGACGTCGCCCGTGCCGCACTCTTCCGCGAGAAGATCGGGCTCTTCCTTGCGACGGCCCTTGCCGCCGTTGATCAGCGTCAGGTCGAGCAGCGCTTCGGTCACTGCGAATGGGCAGCCATGCCGCCGGGCGATCAAGCGCATCGCGCCGTCGGAATACCCGGCGAGCCCGGCCTGAAAGAACGGCGCGTCGAAACCCGCCACGATCGCGGGAATTCGTGGATCGATCGCGCATGATCGAGCGATCTCATCGATGGGCCGGTCGGTGATCTTCGCCGGCACGTCGGTTGGCGTCAGTTCGACGGACATGCAGGGCGATGATAGAAGGCGTGCAGACGTGAGTCCCCAATGTCGCGCGGAGCGAATAACTCCCGCCGTTTCGCGAGGGGGCTCGTCCCCCTGCGTTTCGCGAGGAAGCTCGTCCCCCTGCGTTTCCCAAAGTCAGGAAGAAATAGACCGGCCCGCAGTGGAGTCGCATGCGAACCGGTCTTCTGTGGGGTGAGGGAATGGCCGCATGTCCGAAGGCATGCGGCCGGGGTGGGCGAGCCTCTCTCTTCCTTGCTGGCCGATCCTTCGCCGCACAAGGTGAGATGTCCGTCAGGGGCGGGTTTCTTGCAGGTCGGGACATGAAATGGGCGAGGGCGGGCCCGGACGGTCGTCAGGGACGCTGGTAAGCTGCCCCGCAATGCTTGCAAAGGCGCTTCGAGCAACCGCAGCCCTGGCCGTCCTGGCGATTCTCCCGTTCGCCGGCTGCGCCGAGGGCATCTTCGACGAGCGGCTGTACGACATCAGCCGCGCCACCCGCCCCTACCCCGCCGACCTGCACACCACCGACACCGTCGACATGCAGGTGTTCCGCGACGGCACGCGGATCGAGATCGTCAATTCGACCGCGCGGTCCTATTCCGATTTCAATCTCTGGATCAACCAGCGGTACGTGCGCCGCGTCGAGTCGCTGCCCGCCGGGCGATCGATCACGCTGTCGCTGTGGGACTTCTGGGACAAGCGGGGCGAGGTGTTCTACTCCGGCGGCTTCTTCGCCAGCTACAAGCCCGCGCCGCTGCGCCTCGTCGAGATTCAGGCTTCCGAGGACCAGCCGATGGTCGGCCTCATCACGCTCCGCGGCGAGGACGAGGATTGACGAGGCGGGCGCGAGCCCCGAGCGCAAGCGTGGGTCGGCAGTCATCACGACGAGCCCCACGCGCAAGCGTGGGTCGGCAGTCATCACGACGAGCCCCACGCGCAAGCGTGGGTCGGTAATCATAACGACGAGCCCCACGCGCAAGCGTGGGCACGCGACGTGATTTGGAAGGGGGGGCCTCCCTCCGCTTGCGCGGAGGGCTCGTTCATCGATCGCGCGATGACCAAGAATGACGAGCCCCACGCGCGAGCGTGGGGAGCAGCGCACGCATGCGTCACGCTTCGCGTGCGCGGCGGGCCGGTTCCGGCGCGGCGCGCTCGTACCGCCGAAAACTGAACGCGAATTCGTGCCGCGCATCCGCTGCGTGCGGTTGTTCTTCGATCAGCCGCCAGTGCGACCAATCGACATCGGGGAAGAAGGCGTCGCCTTCGACTTCGCCGTGGACGAGCGTGATGAACATTTCGTCCGCGATGGGCAGCGCCAGGCGGAACAGCTCGCCGCCGCCGATGATGCAGATTCGATCCGCGCCCGGCTGTTTCTTCGCGCATTCGATCGCATCATCCAGCGAATGTGCGACCAGGACGCCGTCGGCCGCGAGCGACCGGCTCCGAGTCACGACAATGTTGGTGCGCCCGGGCAGCGGCTTGCCCAGTTCCTCGAACGTCCGCCGGCCCATGATGACGCTGTGGCCCATCGTCACGCGCTTGAAGTGCTTCAGGTCGTCGGGCAAACGCCAGGGCAGGCCGCCGCCGCGGCCGATCACGCCGTTCTCCGACATCGCCACGATGAGGACGATTCGATGCGTTTGAATGCCGCCGGACAAGGCTTCCGTCATATGCGGATGTTAGCCACGCAGTCGCGGAGGCACGCGGTGCGCCAACGCAACTCAGCGGGGCAAGGTCTCCACAGGCGACTCTTCGACCCGCTCGCGAAACGTCGTGACCGAGCACTTTGTGATCCATGACGCAAGACCCGCAACGCTTCTCGCCGGCTCACACCGCCACCGGCGCCTTGATGTGCGGGTGCGGCTGGTAGTTCTGCAGCTCGAAATCCTCGAACGTGAAGTCGAAGATCGATCGCACGCCGGGATTGATGCGCATGGTCGGAAGCGCTCGCGGCGGACGCGACAGTTGCTCACGCGCCTGCTCGAGGTGATTGCGGTACAGATGCGCATCGCCGAACGTGTGGATGAATTCGCCCGGCTGGAGATCGGTCACCTGCGCGACCATCATCGTCAGCAGCGCGTATGAAGCGATGTTGAACGGCACGCCCAGGAACACGTCGGCCGAGCGCTGATACAACTGGCACGACAAACGGCCCTCGGCGACGTAGAACTGGAACAGCACGTGACAGGGCGCCAGGGCCATGCGTTCGAGTTCGCCGACGTTCCACGCGCTGACGATGATGCGGCGCGAGTCCGGATCGCTGCGGATGAGTTCAATGGCGCGGCTGATCTGGTCGATCGCGTGATCATCGGCATGGGGGGCGTGGGAGGCGTGAGGGGGGCGGGGGGGGGGCCAGGAGCGCCACTGCGCGCCGTAGATTGGTCCAAGTTCGCCGCGCTCGTCCGCCCATTCGTTCCAGATCGACACGCCGTGCTCGTTGAGCCAGGCGATGTTCGTCTCGCCTCGCAGGAACCAGAGCAGTTCATGGATGATCGATCGCAGGTGGAGCTTCTTGGTCGTGACCAGTGGAAAGCCCGCAGCGAGGTCGAACCGCATCTGCCAGCCGAAGACGCTGCGCGTGCCGGTGCCGGTGCGATCGGCCTTTTCGACTCCGTGCTCGAGCACGTGCCGCATGAGTTGGAGATATTGCTTCATGATGGATGACGATGGAAGACTTCGATCAATTGCGGCGCACGATCAGGATAAACAGCACGGCATATCCCGTCGATATGATCGCGCCTCCGATGATGCCGATCCACGCATGCGCCGCGCCATGCACGCTTGGGTTCTTCATTCGCTTGCGCAGGCCCATGATGCCCAGGATCACCGCCGGGATGCCGAGCACCGGTCCGGCAAGAAGCGAGAAGACGGCGAAGTAATACGCAACCAGCGCCGGCGGATTGCGATACGGGATCACCTTCGACGTGGTTGTGTCGGCCTCCTCAGGCACGCTCAGCGGGCCGCCGACGGTCGGCGGAGCGCCAAGGACGCGGCTGAGCTGCTCGAACGCGAAGACGCTTCGCGGCTCGCCGCCGGCTTCGGGGTAGAGCAGCGCGTCGTTGGGAATTCGCCGCTCGCTCGCCCATTGCACGATCATTGACATCGGCGCGGGCCCGAACTGCTGGCCGCTGCTCAAGCGCACGGTGTAGGTCGCCTCGGCGGGCAGCGGCGGTGGCGCCGCTGCGGAATCGCGTTGCTCGCTCGTCATGTTCGCGTCTCCACCTGATCCTGCGGCATCTGCATCACGTGCGCGTGCTTCGGGTCGGGCGTGGGCACGGCCGCCAGCAGCCGCCTGGTATAAGCCTGCTGCGGGTCGCCCAGCACGGCGTCGCGCGTGCCCTGCTCGATGATCCGGCCCTGATACATCACCGCGACACGATCGCAGATGTGGTGAATCACCGCCATGTCGTGGCTGATGAACAGATACGCGATGCCGAATTCGTCCTGCAGGTCCTTGAGCAGGTTGAGAATCTGCGATTGAATCGAGACATCGAGCGATGACGTCGGTTCATCGCAGACGATCAGCCGCGGCTGAAGGGCCAGCGCGCGGGCGATGCCGATGCGTTGGCGCTGCCCGCCGGAGAATTCGTGCGGGTAGCGATCGGCGCAGCCGCGCGACAGCCCGCAGCGTTCGAGCAGGTCTTCGACGCGCGGGCGGAGGTCGGCGGCGCCGGCGAGGCGGTGGACGATCAGCGGCTCGCCCACGATGTCGCCGACCGTCATGCGCGGGTTCAGCGAGCCGATGGGGTCCTGGAAGATGATTTGCATCTGCCGGCGCAGGCGCTGCATCGCGCGCGGCTTCATCGCGAGGACGTCCTGCCCGTCGAAGTCGATCTGCCCCGAGGTGAGCGGGATCAAACGCAGGATCGAGCGGCCGACGGTGGTCTTGCCGCAGCCGGATTCGCCGACGAGCCCGAGCGTTTCGCCTTCGCGAATTTCGAAGCTGACGTTGTCCACCGCGCGCACGTAGCCGGTGATGCGCTGCAGGATGCCGGTGCGAAGCGGAAAGTGCTTGGTCAGGCCGTGCACGCGCATCAGCGTCGGCGCCTCCACCAGCGCGCCGGACGATTTCACCGCGAAGCGGACCATCGGCCGAATTGTAACGCCGGCAGCCGCGATCCCTCGCGGAAGGCCTGAACGCCCGGCGGCGGCCGGCGCTGGCACTCACCGGCAATCGCCTATACTTCCCGGCAGTGAAATCGAGTCGGCGTTGGGAGCCGCAAGCCGGCGACCGGGCTGCGAATGCGATCGCAAACGCAGGCCGTGTCCGCCCCATGCGGTCTGCCTGACGCTTGCCCTGGGGCATTAGCTCAATTGGGAGAGCGCTGCCTTTGCAAGGCAGAGGTTACCGGTTCGACCCCGGTATGCTCCACTCCGTTCGACGCGGCCGGCGAAGAAGTCGCGGCGGCAATGGCCCGGCGAGTGGCTCCGCGACTGATCAGTGGCGCTCGCCGACTCCCGATGACTTACTTGGCGCGCCCGCGCGACGACCGACCCCATGCCTGATGAATATCAGAAGCTTGTCCAGCAGGGCGTGGCGGAGCTGGAGGCCGATCGCCCCGAGCCCGCGCGCCGGTGCTTTCAAACCGCCGCTCGACTGCTGCCCCGACGACCATTGGCGTGGTACTACCTGGCGCTGACGTGCGAGCGCCTGGGCCAGTCGCGCCGCGCCGCGATGCACATGAAGCGATGCATCGCTCGCGGCGGGGAAACGCTCGATTCCGTGTCGCGCTTCGCGTGGATGTTGCTGCAGATCGGCGAGGCCGCAGCCGCGCTGCAAGCGGCACAGCGAGCGCTGCAGATGAATCCCGACGACTTTCGGGCAATCTGCGCGATGGCAGTGGCGCTCGATCGATCGAACCAGGTTCCCCAGGCGATGGACATGGCTGAACGAGCCGTGCGCCTCCGGCCGGAAGCAGCGGAATCGCGGTTGCTGGCGGGTCGGCTGTGCCGCCACCGGGGCGACGCGGATGATGCGCTGAAACATTTTCGTGTGATCGCCGAGCAGGCAGCCGCGCCGCCGCGCCACCGGATGACGGCGTGGCGCGAGATCGGTCTCTTGCGCGAGGACCAGGGCCGGTTCGACGAAGCGTTCGATGCGTTCACCGCCGCCGGTCGTCATCGCAGCGAGATGGCGGCAAACCGTCGAATCGATCGTGCAGCGTTTCCCCGAATGATCGAGCAGTATCGGGCGGCCGTCACCGACGAACTGCTGCAGCGATGGACCGCCCGCGACTTCGAGGACGCAGGGCGACCGCCGGGATTTCTCGTCGGAATGCCGATGTCCGGCGCCGCGATCATCGAGCAACTGATGACCGATCGCGGCGGCGCGGTGCTGACGAATCACCGGCCGATCCTCCTCCGCCTCGAAACGCGCATCAACCAAACATACGACGGTGCGGACGCCGCGGCCAACCTTGCGCGGCTGCGCTACGAACAGATCATCGACCTGCGGCTTCAGCATCGACGCCTGGCCGACCGCGCGATGCGCGGCGCTCTGCGCGACCGGCCGCTGCTGGACAATGTGCCCCTGAACATCGTGCGGCTGGGGTTGATCAGCGTGCTCTTCCCCGACTCGTCGGTGATCGTCGCGCTGCGCGATCCGCGCGATGTGTGCATGGCATGCTTCAAGCAGCACTTCGGGGCCACCGAGGCGATGGTGCACCTGCATACCCTGGAGGACATCGTCGCCACCTATGCCGCGGTGATGGGGCTGTATCTCCACCAGCGAGCTCGCCTGAACCTGGCGGTGCTCGAAGTGCGCCATGAGGATCTTGTCGCCGATGTCGAATCGAAGGTGGACGCGATGCTGCACCACATGGGGCTTGGTGGGGGCGGCGGGGGCGGCGCGACGAGCACCGCCGCCGGCGATTCGCGCCGCGTCGAAGAAGAAGGCGAAGGCGATGACGAAGACGACGACTCCGATACCGATACCGTTACCGATACCGATACCGACACCGACGCCGAGCACGCTTCCGCAGCGCACGCCGTCGGCGCGTGGCGGCATTACGAATCTCACCTCACGCCGCATCTGGAGCGGCTTCAGCCGTTCGTCGAGGCGCTGGGCTACGAGGCTTGATCGGTTCGCGTCGCCGCCGCGCCGCCGGGCGGAACATACATGTCATACCGCGCCGACTTGCCGCGATACTGAGCGGTGGGCCTTTCGCGCAGCGGCGGAGCGTCGTCGCGGCGCTTGACCACCACCCGCCTCGACGCCGTTCGCATCGCCGCCTCGAACAGCTCGCCCGCGTCCGGGTCATCGCCCACCAGATCGCGCAGCACGAGCAGCGGCTTTCGCGGCAGGGCCGACGCCTTGCGCTTCGGCGGAAACATCGGATCGAGATAGACGACGTCCGGCGGGGGATCGAGTCCGCCGCGGCGGACCAGCACGTCCCGCGCATCACCAACGCACAAACGCACTCGAGCAATGACTTCCGCCGGCAGCACGTTCTGCTCGCACGCACGGCGCAGGCCGTCTTCGAAAAGCGCGGCGACGATCGGCGATCGCTCGACGGCGATGACTTCATAGCGCAGCGCCGCCAGCAATACGCTGTCATAGCCCAGCCCTGCCGTGGCATCGACCACAACGGCCGGCAACTCGCCGATCGCCTTCGCCAGCGGCTGCTTGCGCGAGATTCCCCCACTGCCCGAGCGCAGATCGAGGCGGCTGAAGTCGGACGCGACGCCGCGGCCCGCTGCGCCGGGCGCGTCGATCGACAGCCGGCCGTGACGGACGCTGAGCACGTAGTCGGCCGCCGACGAGTCCTGCGTTGCCGCCACGGGCAAGCCAAGCGATCGCGCGAACTCCGCGGCGCGGCGGGCGTCATCGGCGTCGCCTCCCTCGGCGCTCAGCACCACGGTCACATTCTGCGGCGGCTGCATGTCACGCCCAGACTACACTG
>CAZLDF010000321.1:0-2926 GCA_964558095.1 uncultured Isosphaeraceae bacterium
CCGACGATCGTTGCCAGTGGCGCAGCGAGCGCACGCGAGCAAGCCACTGGATGCAGCTTCCTTCCCGTCCCCGCGCCCGAAGGGCGCACGAAGCGAGCGTCCGCCCTCCGGGCGGAGGGGCATCAGGAAAACAACCCGCGCTCCAGGGGCGTGCGAAGCGCTGCGCCCCTGGCAACGTTCGTGCGCCCTGTGGGCGAGGTCACACGTTGGCTTCCAGGAGCACCGCCCTGGACGGTATTGCCGCGGCAAGGGCGCACATGCGACACGCTTGTCGATGAAGCTCCGCGCTGCGCCGGCCTGCCGCTCTCGCGCGTGCCCGCGAGCGCGATATACAATGCGAGGGATTTGATGGCTCGCATCCGCACCGCAACGTAATTGAACAAGCGCGCCACCAGAGCCGTCGGCGAATGTTGCACTCCGCGCCTCCCCTCGGGTGAAAGGTATTGCGCTGTCCATACTCTTGCCCATCTTGTTTCTGATCCTCGCTGTGATCTGGTGGCGCACGCTCAAGCGGGGCAACCTTCTGCTCAACGGCCTCTGCGTGCTGGCGATCGTCCTCGTCGCCGCGTTTGTGAGTTGGATGCTCGCTGACGTCGAGTCTGCGTACTTGCGCGATGGAGTTGAGCAGTTGGTGGAGGACTTGAACGACTTAGGCCAGCAGGATGCGGCTGCGCTGCAGACCGAGACCAGGCTGATCTCGGAAGACCTCCAATCGGGAATGAGCGTGGGCCAGGCGATCAATCGATCCAACGCGCGAAAGCGTGAGCGTGTGCAGGCGAGCCTTCAGGTTCCGCCGTGAGTTGCTGGCGAGGGCTGCGGCGAAGCAGAGCCGGCTCCCCAGCCACCCGGCTGCTGGAATTGCGAGGCGCGCGCAAACGTGACGCTCGCCACGGCCGGGGTTGGACCGGCCACGGCCTGCGGGCATAATCGATCGTCAGCGCTCCTCCCCGAGCCCGCGGCTCTTTGGCAATCGAAGATGCTTTTCACTCGGTCACCCGGTCACCCTGTCACCAAATCACCCGGACCTTCGCCCCCCCCCCCAAGGCACAGGTCCGGCGTGTATGCTGAATCACCCACTCACCCGCTCATCAGAAAAGGGGGGGGTGTCAAGTTAATTCCGCCTGCAAATTGCGAAGCGTCAAAAATGCGCGCGCAAAGTAAAGGGGGTCTCGCCACGATGTTTGCCCAGATTAACAGTTTCGTCAGTGCACCGCCGCACCCGAATGCATGGATATGCCTTGGCTGCGCGCAGGAACGACACGCGAGCGCGCCCCGATGCGCGCAGATTGACCACGTCCGGCGAGATGCCAACCGCTCCGGTGACTCAGAAACGCAGTAATTCCGGTTGGCGGGTTATCAAAGGGGGCTCAAATGCGCAAATCATCAATGGCCGTCGATATGTAACCTCACTGGCGACCTCAAAAACGCGGTTGTCGCCCTCAAGCCTTGCTGACAACGCGCCACGGTGCGCAAATGATCGAAGTTCATCAATATGAAATGAAGCGGCGGAATCTACGGCGGCAGCGACAGGAGTTCCCGGCACGCGTGGCGCACCATGCCCGCTGTCTGCAGCGCCGAGGCGGCTTCCTCCGCGCTCGTCGTCGCGCCCGGATATCGCGACTCAACAGCCGCCGAGGTCAAGCTCTCAAGCTGTTCGCGGAGTCGGGAAAGCCGGTCGTGCGGCTGCGTCAGCAGCTTAGTCAGGGCGACGAGGTCGTGGATCCGCGCGAACTCGATGTCGTGCTCGCACAGCGCCGCCTTGAGGTATTTCTCGGCGCACTGCTGCGAATGAAAGGCGACGGCGTCGCGGTTCGGTCCTTCGGCTTCGCGCCGGGCCGTGCCGAGATCCGCCTCCGCCTTTTCAAGCCACTCGCGCGTCAGCGGCTTCATACAGCACGATTCCGTTGTTCACAATGTCACGCAGAAACCAGTCATTGTTCTCGATGCGCCATCGAAGCGTTTGCGGGTCTCGGACCAACAGGTCCAGCGAAAAAGCGCGATCGATCGCGGATCGAATCTCGGCGGCCTGCTTGGTTGCGCTTCCTTCATGCGGCATGATCACGAGCAAGTCCACATCCGACCCCGGGCTGGCGGCGCCGGATGCGTGCGAACCGAAGAGGATGATCCGGCGCGGCTGAAACCGCTCCGCAATCCGCTGAGCGTATTCCTGAATGTCGGCGAGTGCGACCATGTTCCAATCGTATCACAGGAGCCCAACGGGGTGCGAATCCGAGAGCTTAAGCGGTTACCTCGCTCAATCCTCCGGCGCGTTCGTTCGCACGCGGCGGCGGAATTCCTCGGCCAGCTTGCGGGTGATCTCGCCGACCTGCCCGCTGCCGATGACGTGCTCGTCGATCTGGTTGACGCCGATGATCTCCGCCGCCGTTCCGGTGAGGAAGACTTCGTCGGCTTCGAGCAGTTCGTCGAGCTTGAATTGCCGCTCCTGCACGGGCAAACCCAGCGCGGGCGCGACTTCATCCAGAACGAAACGCCGCGTCACGCCGTGCAGAATGCCCGCGGCGGTCGGCGGCGTCACGATCTCCCCCCCCCTATCCCCCCCCTTCACCATGAAGATGTTGTCGCCCGTGCACTCGCTGACGAAGCCCTGGAGGTTCAGCATGATCGCTTCGAGCACGCCGGCGTCGATGGCCTCGATCTTCGCGAGGATGTTGTTGAGGTAGTTGAGGCTCTTGATCGCGGGGTCGAGGCAGGCGATGGGAATCCGCGGCCTCTTCGCGACGATCACCTTCATGCCGCTCTGGTACAGCTCGTCGGGATAAAGCTGAATCTTATCGACGATGATGAATGCCCCCCCCCTCGGGCAACGGAAGGGATGCAGCCCCAGCGTGCCCACGCCGCGGGTGAACACCGCGCGGATGTAGGCGTTGGGCAGGGCGTTGGCGGCGACGGTTTCGCGGACAGCGAC
>CAZLDF010000322.1:0-2772 GCA_964558095.1 uncultured Isosphaeraceae bacterium
CGGAGGCCGACGCTCTATCCAATTGAGCTACATGGACAATCGCCGGACATCGTATCACCGCGGGCGCGGGGGACCATTGACAGGATGTCGGGCGGGCGAAGACGCAGGCGGTGGAGGCGTTTTTCTCCACATCGCCTGCCACTGCCTTGCGTATAGATGGAAGGGAACCAGAGCGGGGGCGGTTGCGGGGCGGCTGTGAAGGGGCAATACTACAAGGTTCGGCTGCGTTCGCGTGGACGCGGCTTGCGACCGATGACGGACTTTCCGGGAAAGCGCTGCCCACGGCATGGCTCGAAAACGCAAGAAGCTGGGTGAAATTCTGCAGGAGTGGGGCGTCGTCACGCAAGAGCAGGTGGCGACGGCGCTGGGCGTCGCCGGCGGAACGGGCACGCGCATCGGCGAGGCGCTGGTCGAAACCGGCCTGGCCAAGGAAGAAGACGTCGCGAAAGCCCTCGCCGCCCAGTTCGACATGGAGTATGTCGATCTGAACAAGTCTGACTCGGACGAGGACATCGACATGTCCCTCGTGCCCTCGGACATCATCAAGAAGCACCTCGTGCTGCCTTTGAGCATGAGCAACGGCCGGCTGAAGCTGCTGATCCACGACCCGATGGACCTCGAGCTGCTGGACCTGCTGCGCTTTCGCCTGAATGTCGAAATCGACACCGCCATCGCTTCCAAGAGCGCGATCCGCGGCTTCCTCGACACACAGGGCGGCGGGGGGGCCACGGGCAGCGACAGCATGTTCGCCAACCAGGAGTCGCTGGTCACCGAGTCGGTCGATGTCACCGTGGACCGATCAGTCGATGCCTCGATCGACATCACCGGCGAAGACGCGCCGATCATCCGATTGATGAACCGCATCATCACCGAAGCGGTGCGCGGGCGTGCGTCGGACATTCACATCGAGCCCATGACCGATCGCGTGGTGCTGCGTTACCGCATCGACGGCGTGTGCCACGTGCGCGACAACTTGCCGAAGCGGATGCAGAGCGCGCTGCTGGCGCGAACGAAACTGATGGCGGGCGTCAACATCGCCGAGCGCCGCGTCCCGCAGGACGGCCGCATCAAGTTCCCCGTCGATGGCGAGCAGATCGACTTCCGCGTGAGCTGCTGCCCGGCGTACCACGGCGAGTCGATCGTGCTGCGAATTCTGCGGCCTGAGTCGGTGAAGATCGGCCTGGTGAACCTGGGATTCGAGCAGGATTCGCTCGAAGCTTTCAACAAGATCATCCGCCGCCCGAACGGGATTTTTCTCGTCACGGGCCCCACAGGCTCGGGCAAGACGACCACGCTGTATTCGGCACTTGACGTGCTCAACCGCCCCGATCGCAAGATCATCACCGCGGAAGACCCGGTGGAATACAACTTCACCGGCATCAACCAGTGCCAGGTTCGCGACAGCATCGGGCTGACGTTCGGCTCGATCCTGCGCGCGATGCTCCGCCAGGCGCCCAACATCATTCTCGTCGGCGAAATCCGCGATCGCGAAGTGGCGGAGATCGCGATCCAGGCGGCTTTGACCGGCCACCTGGTGTTCTCGACGCTGCACACCAACGATGCGCCCTCGGCCATCACGCGACTGATCGACATGGGCATCAAGCCCTTCCTCGTCGCCAGCTCCATTCAGGCGATCATGGCGCAGCGGCTGATCCGCATTCTGTGCGATCATTGCAAGGCCCGCGACGAATCGCCCGACCCCAAGGTGCTCAAGCTCGTCGGGATTTCGCGCGAAGAAGCCATAAGCAGCGACATCAGCCGCCCCGTCGGCTGCCCGCGCTGCGGCAAGCTGGGCTTCCGCGGCCGCAAAGCGATCTTCGAGATGATGCGCATGAATTCGGAAATCCGCGAGCTGGCGTTTCACCGGGCGCCGATCGGTCGCGTGCGCGACGCGGCGATCCGGTCGGGCATGCGATCGCTGCTGCTCGACGGCAAGCTGAAGATTCTGCGCGGCGTGACCACGCCCGACGAAGTGGCCAAGTACGCCCAGGCCGAGCAACTGGTTGCGTCAAACGTCGATATGGAATGAACGGTCGCGGCAGGGATCGGCCGCAATTCACGTTGAGAACCACACCCAATGTCCACGCTCCAAATTGACCGCCTGCTCGACACCGTGATTCGGCAGAATGCCTCGGACCTGCACCTGACCGTCGGCCGCAAGCCCACGCTGCGCCTGCACGGCTCGCTGCGGAACCTCGACACCAAGGTGCTCGACGCCGACGACTGCGTGGCGCTGATGAAGGCCATCACCCCCGAGCGCGCCCAGCAGGAGCTCCAGGAAGAGGGAAGCTGCGACTTCGGCTTCGCCTACGGCACGGAAGCGCGATTCCGCGTGGCGGTCTTCCGACAGCGCGGCAACATCGCCATCGTCCTGCGGCTGATCCCCAACAAGCTGCTGACGTTCGAGCAGATCGGCCTGCCCCCGATCTGCCAGGAGCTGATCCGCCGCCCGCGAGGCCTTTTCATCGTCACCGGGCCGACCGGTTCGGGCAAGACCACCTCGCTGGCGACGATGATCGATTACGTGAACATGAACCTCGACCGGCACATCGTGACGGTGGAGGACCCGATCGAGTACTACCACTATCATAAGATGTCGGTGGTGAACCAGCGCGAGGTGGGGGCCGACGTGCCGAGCTTCTCCGAGGCCCTTCGCCGCGTGCTGCGTGCCGACCCTGACGTGATTCTGGTCGGCGAAATGCGCGACTTGGAGACGATCGAGGCGGCCATCCGGGCCGCGGAAACCGGCCACTTGGTCTTCGCGACTCTGCA
>CAZLDF010000323.1:0-2624 GCA_964558095.1 uncultured Isosphaeraceae bacterium
CGGCGCGCTGGTCGTCGCGACGGAATCGAAGCTGCGGATTCGTACGTCATGAAGTGTGTTCAACGTGCGCGCAACTTCTCGCGCAGTTTCGCCTGAACCGCCTTCGCGTCTGCCTGGCCGCCGCTCGCCTTCATCACCTCGCCGACGAGCCGACCCAGCGCGGCGTCCTTGCCCGCGGCGAAGTCATTCGCCGCCTGAGGCTGCGCCGCGATCGCCCGCGAGACCCATTCATCCAGCGCCCCGGCGTCGGAAACCTGCAGCAGGTTGTGCCGCTGCGACAGCGAGATCGCGTCATCATCCGATTCGCACAGCAAGCCGAAGAGTTGTTCGGCCGCGTTCGATCCGATCCGGTTCTCTTCGCGCAAGGTCAGAAGCTGCGCGACCTGCGTCGGCGCGATGCCCAGCTCGTGAACGGCGACGCCGCGCTCATTGGCGCGCTTCGCGCCGACGTTGAGCAGCAGCTTCGCGACGGCGCGACCAGCAGCCGCCTCGTCGTGCCTCACGCTCGTCGCCGCCGCGGCGTGAACGCACGCTTCGTAGAACAGGCACAGGTCGCGATCATCGGTCAGCGTCCGCGCTTGCACCGCCGCAAGTCCATACACGTCGGCATATCGCTTGCGCCTCCGCATCGGAAGCTCCGGAATCTCGCGACGAACGCGATCGCGCCAGGCGTCGTCGATCATCACCGGCAACAGGTCGGGATCGGGAAAATAGCGATAGTCGTGCGCCTCTTCCTTTTCACGCTGCAGGAACGTGACTTCGCGATCGGCGTCCCAGCCGCGGGTCGATTTGCGCCCGGGCTCGTGCTCGACGCCGTCGGCGTTCCATTGTTCCACCTGGCGCTTGTGCTCGTGATCGATGGCCCCCCCCCGCGCCTTGAATGAGTTGAGGGTTTTGATTTCGACGATGGGCGTGGCGTGGTCGACGCCGTCGTCGGTCGTAATGATGACATTGATGTTGGGCTCGAAGCGCATGTGGCCGCGCTGCATGACGCCTTCGGTCACGCCGAGGCAGCGGCAGATGTTGTGCAGTTCCTTCGCGAACGACACGGCGTGCTCCGCCGATTCGATATCGGGGTGGGTCACGATCTCCAGCAGCGGCGTGCCAGCGCGGTTGAGGTCGATCAGCGAGCCGTCGTAAGGGAAACCGCCCGGCAGCTCGTGACCCAGTTTTCCCGCGTCCTCTTCAAGGTGCGCGCGGATGATCCGCACGCGCTTCATCCCCCCTCTCCCCCCCCTCTCCCCCGGAGCGTCATCGACTTCGAAATCCAGGTGGCCGCCCCCGCACAGCGGCTGGTCGTACTGGCGGATCTGATAGCCCTTCGGCAAGTCGGGATAGAAATACTGCTTGCGGTCCCACTTGCATGCATCGGGGATCGTGCAATCGAGCGCCATGCCCACCATCATCGCAAGCTCGATCGCGCGATGATTCATCACCGGCAGCGTGCCCGGAAGGGCGAGCACCAGCGCATCGACCAGCGAGTTGGCCGGCGCGTCGTAGTGGTCTGGATGCGCGACATTGGCGGCGCGGGTGAACATCTTGGATCGCGTCGCAAGCTCGACGTGGATTTCCATTCCGATCTTGAGTCGCGTGGAGCGAATGGGGCGGGTTGAGGGAGCGGAAGTCATTTGGCGATTTGGTGACTTGGTGATTTGGTGATTGAAATCGAAAGCTGTATCCGTCGCTTCGTCCCTTCGTCGCTTCGTCGCTCCGTCACTTCGTCGCTTCGTCGCTTCGTCGCCCCGTCGCTCGCGATCATCTTCCCGGCGGCTCGAAGCTCGCGACCATGCGGCCCGCGCGCCACACGCGCACCGTGCCGTCGGTCTGGCTGACGGTGATGGCGATCGACCGGGTGGTGGCGGTGATGGCCGCAGCCGCCGCGTGGCGGGCGCCCAGGCCCGAGGGCAGCGTCATCGTCACGCCGGCCTTGAGGTGCGCGCCCGCGGCTTCGATCACGCCGCTGCCGCGGATGATGAACGCCCCGTCGATCACGCTGAATTCCTTGACCGTTTCGATCACGGTGTCGTCCAGCAGATTGCGTTCGCACTCGTCATAGCCCTTGAACGGGTTGAGCACGAGCTGCGACGATTGATTCAATACGTTGGCGTGATCGCCGACGACGAACAGCGCGCCGGTTCGCCGGCCTTCGCGCCCGTGCTGGCCGATTTGCAGCGCGATCGACAGCACGCGGTGAAACACCGCGCGTTTGATGTGCTCGTCGATCTCCGGCTGCTCGGTCGTGTCGAACAGTTCATACTCCGCGCCGATCGTCATCACGACCACGCAGTCGATCTGCGACCGGAACGGTCCGGTCAGGAATACCACCGTGTCGGCCATGTCGATGACGCGCTGCGACAGCGCGATCAGGGCCGCCAGTTTCACCTGGCCCAGGCGATCGAGTTCGACGTTTGGCACGGCGATGACGGCGGCGGGGGGCTTCTCGAAGGACTCGATTCGCCGGCGATCCTCGTCGTCGCGCACGACCAGCAGCGTGCGCGCGGGCACGGCGTCAAGCTCGGGCAGGGCGTCGATGGCGACGATGATGCCGCGCGCGCTCGTCGCCTGCGCCAGCGTCGCCGCCGTGCCCAGAAGCAGCCGGGCCAGCCGGGTTGGATCGTCCATGC
>CAZLDF010000324.1:0-8302 GCA_964558095.1 uncultured Isosphaeraceae bacterium
GATCCGGCCGAATCGCCCGCGCATCAGGGGCCTGGCCGCGGCCCGGCAGGCAACGAACGCCGCTCGCAGGTTCACGCTGATCACGGCGTCGAAGTCGTCGTCAGTCATTCGCAGGATCAGCCCGTCGCGCGTGATCCCCGCGTTGTTGACGAGGATGTCCAGCCGGCCGTGCGCCTCGGCGACGCCCTCGATCAGGGCCGTCAGGGCCGCGGCGTCGGCGACGTCGCACGCCCGCGACTCCGCCGAGCCGCCCTCACCGACCGTCGCCTCGATCGCGTGCCGCACCGACTCCAGCGAATCGACCGACCGCGCCACCAGCACGACATGGCAACCATCCTTCGCCAGACGCTCCGCGATCGCCCGCCCGATGCCGCGGCTGGCGCCCGTCACAATGGCCACTCGCTTGTCGATCACGCACACAGCCTTTCCATGATTGGGGGGGCGATTGTACTAACTCGCCCCGGAAGGTGGGTACCACCCGGTACCACGACGCTCCGCGTCGTCCGTCCCGGTACCACGACGCTCCGCGTCGTTCTTCTTGGTACCACGGCTCTCCGAGCCGTTCCTGGTGCCACGACGCTCCGCGTCGTTCTTCCTCGTACCACGGCTCTCCGAGCCGCCGCCTCCAGCCCATGCAGCGCCCCACACACCCACTCTCCACGGATCCGTGCAGCTTCGCCGCGATCATTCATTCACGCGAGACCCGGACGTCAATTCAGGTCGGCGCGGTCGTGCGCGCGTGCGGTCATCGTCGTGGTCGTCGTCGTCACACTCGCACAGTCCGTCGCTGATGCTGCCGCCGCCATCGATGAATGAGAGCGGCGGGTGTGCACGCCACCCGGCCCCTCATGCGCTCCTGCTATCATTCAGGCCTCCATTCATTCACTCGTGCATTCACTGCTCGCGCAGGGGCATTGCTGCTAACGCCACATGCTGACTCGTACATGCTGTCCCGGTTGTTCGTCGGCGGAGATTTCGCCGCTGCTTTCGCGGCGGACGAAGGAAGCGACCATCACCATCGCGCTGTGCGAATGCTGCGGACTGGCGTTCGTCAATCCCATGTTCGAGGACGCCGACAAAGCAGCGCTCGAGCCCAACGTCCGCCAACTTCACCGCTCGCGATCAGCTGAACTCGGCGACGCGCGGGCGCTCAAGCGCTCCCGCCGGCGCGCCAACCGATGGAGCTATGCCATCACGCGATGGCTGAAGCCCCCCCCCGACCACAGCCGCGTCCTCGAAATCGGCGCGGGCGACGGCGCGCTGGTCGAGCTCCTGCTCCGGCACGGCCACGAGGTCGTCGCCTTGGACCCCGACGCGGAAAGCTGTGGCTACATCGCCGACCGCTTCGGCATCAGGACGATCGCATCGCGCATCGACGACGCGAATCTGGAGGGGGGGGCGGATTTCGACGTCGGGGGGGAGGGCTTTGACGCGGTGTTCATGCTCAACCTCATCGAGCACCTCGAAGACCCCGCAGCGGTGCTGCGCCGCCTCCACGGCGTCCTGAACCCGGGCGGCATCGTCGCCATCGAAACGCCCAACATCCTGCGCACCAAGGTGGGCCCGCGCCGCATGTTCAGCTTCCCGCACAACTACTACTTCAGCCCGCAATCACTGGCGCGACTGGTGCAGGCCCAGGGCTATCAGCCCGTGCACTGCCGCGTGTATCCCCGCGACATGTTCCACCTGATTGTGCGAAGGTTGAGCGATCGCGCGGGAACGAGCCCGCAGCAGGAGCGAGAAACCACGGAGATCGAAACCACGGAGACACTGAGACACGGAGCTAGATCAGGGATTGAAGAGGTGCAATCCGAATCGCATCAACGTGCCTGCCTGTCGGCGTGCTCGTGCGCCTCGCCGGTGCAGCGCGAGTGGACCGCTGCCCCCACTGGACATGCGGCCCAAGTCCGCCGCGCGATCCGCAACCACCACTGGCGCTACTACCTCGAAGGCCAGTACCTCTGGCGCAAGCTGCCGGTCGTGAAGCAATGGTACCTCTACGGCCGGCCGAGAGACTGGACGCCCTGACGCTTCCCCCTCTCGCCCCCCCTCCCGCTCTCAGAACGGCCGAAACCACACCGGCTGCGGATGACCCGTGGGGGCGATGGGCTCATCGAGGCGATGCACATGGATGAGTCGCCAGTGGCAACTCACACTTCGACCAATCAGCCCACATCAGCCGATGTGTAGATGCCAATGTCCAAGGGGAGAAGGGGACCCGCGCGCGGCGAATTCGATTCATCACGCCCGCTCGATCGTCCCCTCGATCAGACCGTGCGGCTCCTCGATTGGCATGAAGATTTCGTTGTCGTTGTCGAGACCAAAGGGCGACAGATCGACGAGCAGGCAATGCTTGTTCGGCATCGAGATTCGGATTCGCTGAATGTTCCCGCAGGCTTCGAGCGCCGCCTCGCCCATCGCGTACAGCGTGTGCTGCACCGAAAGACTCTTGTGTTCGCAGAACGTCTCGATCAGCGCGGTGACGATCGACTGGCGGCAGGCGTTCCAGTCATGCTCGACGCCGTGGTAATCCCACCAGGCCGTCAGCGACGTGCCGAGGATGCGATCATCGGCGTCCCGGAGCGTCGTGTAGTCGTCGCGCAGGAAATCGCAGAAGCCGGAGTCTGTCGTCTTGAGGATCAACAGGTCCTGCAGTCCGCTGCGCATCGAAGCGCCCTGGTTTGTGCAGCGGGCGCTGCAAACGCTTCGCTCGCCGCCGCGCTGCATGAACGTGTGCGAGTGCGGGTTGCCGCGACAGGCGGCGCGGCGCCAGGGATGCGAAGCGACGGTGACCGTCGCGCTGGTGATGTGCCGATTGTTGCGGACGAAGTGCTCTCCCAGGCGCTTCGCGAATGACTCGATCGACGCCAGGTCGTCTTTGCTGGCGAGCGCATAGACCGTGTTCTTCATGGTGTCGGTGGGCAGGACGAGGCGATTGTCGCCCTGCGTGTGCGCGTCGATGAACTGCCCTTCGAGCGCGACATCGACCGTCAGTTCGTGGAGTGTGTGCTGGTTCGCGTCGCGCGCGACCTTCAGCACGCGCACGCGCGATTTGCCATAGCTGTTGTGCGCCAGCCGCGATTTTGAACCCGCCATGTCAACTTCCCCGGTAGGTGGAGTAACTGAACGGACTCAGCAGCAGCGGAACGTGGTGATGCTCGCCCGGCTCGGCGACCTGGAACGTCACTTCGACGACGGGATAGAAGGCGGCCACGTGCTGCTTTCGAAAGTAGTCGCCGACGTCGAAATGCAGGCGATAGGCGCCGGCGGAAAGTTTGAAGTCGCCGGCAAGCAGATTGGCGCATCGCCCGTCGTCGTTCGTCACGCCGCGCGCGATGATCCGCGCGTGACCCGCGGGATCGACCTGTTCGAGGCGGACGGCGATGCCCGCTCCCGGCCGGCCGCGCGATACGTCGAGCACGTGCGTCGTGATGCCGCTCATGATTGCAGCAGTCTCTCCAGTCGCAGCCGGGTAATCAAGCGCTGCTGTTCGGCGGCATTGGCGAGCTCGGTCGAGCGATCGCTTCCCAGCCGCCTTTGCAGTTCCGCGTGCATCTCCTCGGCCGACCGCCCCGTCGCGCAGATGAGAAACACGAATCCGAACTTCGCGAAGTATTCGTCATTGCCTCGGGCGATTCGATCGCGCAGGGCATCCGGCGCCCGCGCCATGCCCGACTGCTCGAAGGCTGACCATGTCCCTGTCGGATCGGCGCGGGGCGCATTCGCGGCGGATTCGCCGATTCGAGGGTGATGCCCGAACGCTTCGAGATGATCGCGAGCTCCCAGCGATCGCCAGACGTCATCGGCATTCCTCAACAGGTCATCCATCGAGTCAAACGGTCGCCGGTCCGCCATCTTCGCGGCCCATCGCGAGGAGCCGCAGCATCGCATGAGCGCCTCGGCCGCATCGTGCCGGGCCATGCCGTTAAGTCGCTGCAAGCCCGCGTTCATCGCGCATCCTGAAGCGGCCGGGGCGAGCCGAACAGGCGCAATCGCGCCACGCCGCCGTCGGGGAAGATGTTGAGCCGCACATGTGTGGCCGTGTCGATTCCCCGCAGCGGCGAGAACTCGTGCACGTGATCAGCCCGCAGCTTGGATTCGCCGACCATCAGTTTCCATCGTACATCGGCTCGCATCGCTGATACGTCGTCGTCCGCGTCCGCGATCTCCAGACTGCACCGATCCGGATAATTTCCCTTGAAGTGACTGGTATCGACGACGATCCGGCGGATGGCGCCGCGGCAACCCAATGCGAGCACGCACCAATCATGACCCGAACCGCGGCGGCGCTTCGTCTCCCAGCCGTCGCCCATGTTCAGCGATCGCCCCGGCTGAATCATGTTCAGCGGCTTGCTGAAGAATTCGTCGCTGCACGCGAGAACGATGCCGCCGTGCTGCGCCGCGGCGAGATCGACCTCGCACTCATCAGCGGCCAGTGCGTTCCAGTCCGGTGTGGTCCGGCCGTGAACGCGCAATCGCGCCACCCCGCCGTCAGGAAAGATGTTCAGACGCACGTGCGTGAACGGCTCATCGCTCGTCACGGCGAACAGGTTGTCCGCATCGCCGCGCAAGCTGGATTGCGCGATAATCGGCTTCCACGCCCAGGCATTCGCAAGCGACTCTGCGCTAGCGTGGGGAGGCGCGTGGGGGGGCGCGTCGCAGGCGTCGATGGAAGCGGACTGGGGAAAGTTGCCGCGAAAGAATCTGGTCTGGATGTTCACGCCGCGGATTCGCCCGCGAGCACCGAGCCTGACGATGCACCAGTCGTGTCCCGGCGTGCGACGCCGGCGGGTTTCCCAGCCGTCCATCCACTTGCCGCGCTCGGTGTATTTGTGCTCGATGAAGACCGGTTCCTCGGCACGAACGAGGTTCTCCTTCGGCGCGAAGAACTCGTCGTTGGCGCACAGCACGCAGCCGCCAAGGCGTTCGCAGGCGAGATCAGGATATCGCTGAAAGTCATCCATGGAAAAACGAGGGCGCCTGATTCGACGCCGCTGTGATCGCGAACCCGCACGTGATCGCCGCCACACCTTGGGCTGAAACGGGTCGAGCGCCACGTTGTATCAGGTCGCGGCGGTCAATTCCAGCGGCTGCCCGGGCAAAAGCGGCGGAGCGGGCACATCCAGCGAGTCGGCCACGGCGCGCAGCAGCTCCGCCTCGGCCGCGGTCACTACGCGATCGCGCGCCACGCACAGCGCGGACGCGTGCAGCACCAGCTTCTTGTAGTTCGGCGCGAGCAGCGCGATCCGATCGAGCGCTGCGTCGAGCGTGCGCGTGTTGATCGACCGCATCGGGTGAATCGTCAACTTCAGCGGACCGAGCGCCCCGGCCGCCGCGTCGAAGGCGGCGCGCACCGATTCCGCGTCTTCATGACCGGCGTGCGCCAGCAGCGAAAGCAGCACTGAAAGCTCGCCGCCGAGCCGCGCCATGGCGTAGAACTGCGTCGTCGGCCGCTTCGCCAGCCCGAAGTGTCGATCGAGATGGTGCACGACCACTCGACGCAGCGTCCATTCGAAGATGGTGGTGCGCTCGTCGGCTTCGATGAGGCGATCGACGCTGGCGCGGAACGCGGCGTACTGGGCTTTCGCCATCGCGCGCAGGGCCGGCAGGCACAGTTCGATCAGGCTCAGCCTCGCCTTTACGTCGATGGCGCCGATCGTCGCCTGCATCGAGCGCACGAGCTCGAACTCCGCCGGCTCCGTCGCGGTCGCAAGATGGCGCAGTTGCTTTTCGCGCACGTCGGCCTGGTCGTGCAGGAGCAGGCAGAACACGACGGCCCGCGCGCCGAAGGGGTTGCGGACCTCGCGCTCGATATCGTCGGGAATCGCTTCGAGCAAGCGCTTCGCGTAGGCCAGTTGCTCCTGCGTCGGATTGCCGATGGCGCCCCCCCACCCGGCCCCCCCCCCCACCGCGCCGAGCATCGCGCCGGCAAGGCCCCTGCCGGTCAGAATGTCTGGCAGCGCTTCGACGCCTGTTCGTCGTGCGGGAGGACGAGCGCGAAGCTGCTCGACTCGATCGGCGGGGCCCGGCGCAAGTCTCGCGACTTTCGGAAACTCGCCGTCCCACTGCGGCAGCACGCGGCGAATTCGTTCCTCGATGGGCGGGTGCGTGCTCATCATGCCAAGCCAGAAACCGACGGCCGCGCCGAAGAACATGTGACTGGCTTCCTCGGCTTTCGGCGCGGCCAGCTTCGCGTGGTTCGTCAGGCCGCCGATCTTCTGCAGCGCGCCGCCGATGCCCTCGGGGTTGCGCGTGAACTGCACCGCGGAGGCGTCGGCGAGGAACTCGCGCTGCCGCGAGACCGCCGCCTTGATGAGCTTGCCGAAGAAGCTGCCGACGAAGCCGATGACGACCAGCGCCGCGCCCAGCGCCAGGATCGCGACGATGATCCCCCCTCCGCCGCCTTTGCCGTCGCGCCGCGTTGACCGCCCGACGCTCATGTAGCGGATCGAGCGCAGAATGCCGTATCCCGTCAGCCCGATGACGAGGATGCCGTGCAGCAGGCCGATGAGTCGGATGTTCAGCCGCATGTCGCCGTTGAGGATGTGGCTGAACTCGTGCGCGACGACGCCCTGAAGTTCATCGCGATTGAGCAGTTCGACCGTGCCGCGCGTCACGCCGATGACGGCGTCGTCGGGCGACCAGCCGGCGGCGAAGGCGTTGATCGCGGCCTCGTTGTCCATGACATACACGCGCGGCACGGGCGTACCTGATGCGATCGCCATCTCTTCGACGACGTTCAGCACGCGCTTCTCGTCGAGCGTGCGCACGCCGGGGTCGAGCAGTTTGCCGCCGAGCATCTCGGCGACGGCCTGCCCGCCGCTGCGCAGGGCCGCCATCTTGTAAATGCTTCCCAATCCGACGAGGCCGATCACGCCCGCCCCGACGCCGAGGATCACCAGTGGATTCAGCAGCCAGGCGGCAAGCTCTTCGGCGTCGCCCCCCCCCCCGCTCTGCGCGCCGACGACGAGCACGAACAGCGCGACGGCGACATACGTCAGCACGATGATCCCCACCACCGCGAGCATGAACAGGATCACCAGCCGGCCGGTCTTCTTCCGCGCGACTTCCTGATGTTCGAAGAAGTCCATCATGGGGGATTTGGTGATTGGGCGATTTCGTGATTTGGTGACTTGGTGATTTGGTGATTCGCGGTGTCACGCCGGACCTGAGTCCGCGAAGGTCCGGGTTGACTTGGCGATTCGGTGATTGAAACGACGGTGTCGCCCTTCGTCGCTTTTCCTAGTGCCTAGTCCCTAATCCCTGACCGCTGGTCCCTACGCCTCACGTGAACTTCACCTTCGGCGCTTCGCGCTCCGCGGGCTGCTCGATTTCGAAGAACTCCGCATCCCTGAAACCGAACATGCTCGCGATCACTACAGGCGGGAACGATTCGCGATAGGTCTTGTACGTGTTCACCGAGTCGTTGAACGCCTGCCGCGCGAAGGCGACCTTGTTCTCCGTCGAGCTCAGCTCTTCGGAAAGCTGCATCATGTTCTGATTGGCCTTGAGGTCGGGGTATTGCTCGACGACGACCATCAGTCGGCCGAGCGCGCCACCGAGGCCGCCCTCGGCGCTCATCAATGAACGCATCGCGTCCGGGTCGCTGGGGTTGGCGGCGGCGCGCTGTTCCGCAGTCACAGCCTGATTGCGCGCCGCGATGACCGCTTCGAGCGTCTCGCGCTCGTGCTTGATGTAGCCCTTGGCGGTCTCGACGAGATTGGGAATGAGGTCGTACCGCCGCTTGAGTTGCACGTCAATCTGGGCGAAGGCGTTCTTGAAGCGGTTCCGCAGCGCGACGAGGCGGTTATAGACCGCGATCACCCAGAAGATCACCACCAGCCAGAACGCGGCGAACACGATCAGCCCGATGATCCAGCCGGTCAGCGCGAGGGTGAGATTGAGCATTGCAAGGACTCCTGCCAGGGCCATAAACCGTCTTCACATCCTCCCACACACACCGATCCTACCAGACCCGGTCATTCCCGGTGAACGCAGGATCGCACGATCCATTCTTCTGAACGGACGGGCCGCGGACATGTCGCGACCGCGCTATTTCGGGACGCCTCACCTGAGGCGTTCAGGGTTCGCGCGCGATCACGGCTTCAGTCTCGACGACGACTGAAGCCGTGAACACGATCGTTGAGTCAAAGTGGGTCAGAGGTTGCGTTCAGCGACGCGCGAAACTCGCGGCTCACTTGCCACCAAGAACGCGCTGTCGCACCGGTTCGAGCACGAAGGTGGCCGTCTCGCCGGCGACGTGCCCGACGCCGACGATGCGGCCGTCGTCGCTGATGGCGTC
>CAZLDF010000325.1:0-3201 GCA_964558095.1 uncultured Isosphaeraceae bacterium
TGCACGCCGAGGGTCAGCACGACCAGCGGCACGCAGACGAACTGGACGGCGTCGGCGGCGAAGAACACGCCGTCCATGATGTGGCCCGCGAGCAGCCGATTGTGCTCGATGCCTTCGCGCATCGGCCAGTCGTCGAGCGTCAACGGCATCGCGTCGGTCGTCGGAAAGACGTTCATCGCAGCGATACCCGCCGACGCCAGCGCCGCGAGCCAGAGCGACAGCGCCAGCCAATACACGATGTTGTTGATCTTGAGAAACGCGCTCATGGTGCTCCGCCTGCTTCGCCCGTCATCGGCGCTGGCTCGCCCCGCGACCACGTCGCGCCGTCGGCCCAGTGCTCGCGCTTCCAGATCGGCGCGGATTTCTTGAGTTCATCGATCAAGAACCGGCACGCCTCGAACGACGCTCCCCGGTGGCCCGTGACAACCTGCACCAGCACGCTCGCTTCGCCCGGCGGCACGACGCCCGTTGCATGATGAATGCGAATCGCCAGGCACTCGAACCGATCGGCGGCCTGCTGGGCGATGTTCCGCAGCACGCGCAGCGCCATCGGCCGGTACGCCTCGTACTCAAGGCGCACCAGCTTACCGTGGCGCGGATGCGTCTCGATTCGTGTGCGGCCGAGGAAAACGCACTCGGCGCCCGCCGCATCGGGAAACGGCTCGAACGGCACAACCCCGACCGGCCGGTCGAGAAGCTGGATGTCGAATTCGCAACGGGACGCGGACATGCACGCATGGTAGAGCGCTGCGGCGTTCCTTTCGCGCGCGAAGCTGCGAGCATTCAGAGCCGCGAGCGGGAGCGAGCGCGGCCGACTCGGTTGTTCATTCACCGCCGCGACGGTAGCTTCCCGCCATGACCGCCAGCCAGTCCCAGCCGCCCTTGCTCGCTCCCACCGCGTGCGCGCTCGACATGCCCGTGCGGTTGGCGCTCGATCGACTGGCGAGCGGGGGGGCGGAAGGTTTTCGCGCGGTTCAGCTCAGCGCCACCCATCCCGAGCTTCGGCCGCGCGAACTCGACGGCTCGGCGCGCCGCGGCCTGCGCGCGACCCTTCGGCGGCTTGAACTGGAACTCGCCGGGCTCGATGCGTGGATTCCCGCCAGGCACTGGACCGACCCGGCGAAGGTCGATCGCGCGTTCACCTCGATGTGCGAGATTATTTCCCTTGCCGCCGACCTCATTCCCCATCGACCCGGGCCGCGCCTCAGCGTCCTCCTGCCGCGGCTGGAGAAGCCCGATGCCGCCGGTGAAGCGAAGCGGGTCATCGACGCCGTGATCGAGCGCGGCATGCGCGAAGGCGTGATGCTGGTCGATCACGCACTGCCGCCCCCCCCTCTCGGCGCTGATTCAGCGGCTGCGTTCGGCCTCGACGCCGCCGCGGCGATCGCGTCGGGCCTCGACCCGGCGCAGCTCGTTGCTCAGCACCCTACGCCCCCCCTCATGGGCGTGCGGCTCGCGGACCTCATGCGCAGCGGTGTCCGTGGTCTTCTGGGCGACAAGCTCGAAGGTCAGCTCGATGTGCTGAATCTCAAGATCGCACTTTCGGTCGCGGGTTATATCCACCCCATCGTGATCGACACGCGGCAATGGCCCGACCCGTGGGCGGGGCTGATCCAGACAGCGAAAGTCTGGCGCGAGACGGCGACGGTGTAGGCATTGGGCACTAGGCACTAGGCACTAGGCACTAGGCACTAGTTACAAGTCCCGAGTCCCTAGTCCCTAGTCCCTATTCCCTCACCCGCTGCCAGACCAAGTGCGGCAACTGCGGAATGATCAGCTTCTGCATCGCCAGCATCACCGCGTTCGGCGAACCCGGCATCGCAAAAACAAACGTCCCATGTGCTTGTGACGTCGTGGGACGGGGGGGGGCAGGGCTCGCGCCATCCTTCCCTTCGTCGCGAAGTTTACCCGCCGCGGCGGGTCGCGCAGCCTGCCCGCCGTGGCGGGTCGCTCCGTCGCTGCTTGTGGGGGGGGCCACCAGCCCGCCCACCGCTCTGCTGAGCATCGCCGCAGCGCCCACCTGTTCCCATGAGAGCATGCGAAACAGCTCGCCGAAGCCTTCGAGTTCGTGCGTGAGCAGTTTGCGCACGATCTCGATCGTGCCGTCGCGAGCGCCGATGCCGGTCCCGCCGGTGATGAGGATGGCGTGAATGTCCGGCTCGGCCAGGCGGCTGCGCAACTCTGATTCAATGAGGGGGGGCTCATCGCGGACGATGGTGCGCTTCACGCACAGGTGCCCCGCCTGTTCGAGGTAGGTGACGATGCGTTGGCCGCTGATGTCATCGTCGATCGATCGCGTATCGGAGACGGTGAGCACCGCGCACCAGATGGGCCGCCGCCGCGCATGCTCGGCTGCCTGCTGTTCGTGCTCGCGAACGGATTCGCTCATGATCGGGGCAGTGTACAGTCGCGAGCCAACGGCTCGCGGAGGAGGCGAGGATTCACCGCAGAGTCGCAGATCGAAGCTTCGCCGTGGCGAAGGACGCAGAGGTGGGATGTGGAATGTGCGAAGTGGGGGGTGGGATGAGGGGAAGTGAGAGGGTGTCGGCCCGTTCCGCGAGCGGGTCGCAGACTCGCCTGAGGAGAGCTCGCCCCGCCGTGTGTAATGAAGACCTGATGTCCTGCGATCCAGACGCAAGACCCAGACTCAAGACCACGACCCCGAGTCTCACGCGACGTTGCGAACGGACTTCCGGGGCGCCGGCGCGCCGCGCAGCAGCCCTTCGCTGCTCAAATCCTCGTCGATATCAGGCCAGTGAATGCCGAACCCCCCGCCGCAGAGCGTCCAGTTGCCGCGCTGCTCCCGCGTCGCGTGCAGCAGCCGGGGATACCACGCCAGCGGCACGGAGATCGTGCGCCCATCGAGCAGATCGACGATCAGCATGTCCTCATCGAAGCGGACATTCTTGATGCGCTCGCCGGGTCTAGGTTCCGAAGTGGTCATTCCACGCATCCAGAAAGTCTTCGCGGTGCTGCTCGACGATCGCCTGAATGCGGCGGCAGCTCCTTGCCGCTGAACCCCCAATTGTACGCCAGCATCACCGGGTCGAGCCAGAACTTCGCCGCGGCATCATCGCGCTCGACGTGCACGTGCGGCGGCTCGTTCGGCTCGTGGCTGTAGAAGTGAAAGCGATAGGGACCTTCACGCCAGATCGTCGGCGACATGCGGGCAGAGATTCGGAGTCCGCAATGGGCTCCATC
>CAZLDF010000326.1:0-10377 GCA_964558095.1 uncultured Isosphaeraceae bacterium
GGTGTTCGTGCTCGCGGTGATCGGCTTCGGACTCAAGGCCGGCATCGTTCCGCTGCATGTGTGGCTGCCGGGCGCGCACGCCAACGCGCCCAGTCACGTGTCGGCGATCTTGTCGGGCGTGATGCTGAAGATGGGCGTGTATGGGATTGTGCGCGTGATCGGCCTGTTCCCGCAGCCGCCGTCGTGGTGGGGGCCGACGCTGCTGGCCATCGGCGCCGCGACGGGCCTGATCGGCATCATTTATGCGCTGGCGCAGCACGACCTCAAGCGCCTGCTGGCCTACAGCAGCATCGAGAACATCGGCATCATCGTGATTGGCGTGGGCCTGGCGACGCTGGGCTCTTCGCTCGATCAACCGGCGTGGGTCGCCCTGGGCCTGGGCGGGGCGTTGTTGCACGTGTGGAACCACTCGTTGTTCAAGCCGCTGCTGTTCTTCGCGGCGGGATCGGTGCTGCACGGCGCGCACACGCGCGACATCGATCGGCTGGGCGGGCTCGCGCGCCGAATGCCGTGGACCGCGACGCTCTTTTGCACCGGCGCGCTGGCGATCTGCGCGCTGCCGCCGCTCAACGGCTTCGTCAGCGAACTGCTGATCTATCTTGGCCTGTTCAATACGCTGGGCATCGAAGGCGCTTCGCCGTGGCCCTGGGCGGCGCTGGTCGCGCCGGTGCTGGCGATCATCGGCGGCCTGGCGATCGTGTGCTTTCTCAAGGCGCACGGGACGATCTTCCTCGGCTCGCCGCGCTCGCACGCCGCCGAATCGGCGCAAGAGGCCTCGCGGAGCATGCGCTGGCCGATGTTGGCGCTGGCCGGCGGGTGCGTGGCGATCGGTCTGGCGCCGGGACTCGTGCTCGGCGCGGTGGAGCGCGCCGTGAATTCGTGGATCGCTCCATTCGGCGACGACTTGAGCGCCGCAACGGCGATCGCCACCCGCGTGCCGACCGTTTGGATCAGCGTGATGGGAGCGGCGATGGTGGTGCTGGTCGCGGCGTTCGCCGGGATCTATCGACGCCTTGCGCGCGCGGCGCCGCCGCAGCCGGCGCCAACATGGGATTGCGGCTTCGCAGGGCTCGGCGACCGCGCGCACCGGGTCCAATACACCGGCTCGTCCATCTCCCAGATGCTCGTGCATCTGCTGCGATGGACGCTGTGGCCCAAACATCACCTGCCCCGGTTGCTCGGGCGGTTTCCCAACGCGGGCCATTTTAAGAGCGTCGTGCCCGATGTGGTGCTCGACCGCCTCGTGTTGCCGATGTTTCACATCGCGGCGATCGTGTTGCCGTGGGTGCGACTGCTGCAGCAAGGCAAGAGCCAGGTGTATGTGTTGTACATCCTCGCGATCCTGATCGTGTTGCTGCTGTGCGGATGAGAACTGATGGCTTCAATCACTTCCAGTGCGATCCACGTTCTGCTGCTGCTGGCGATGCCGCCGCTGCTGCTGGGCGTGATCGCGAAGACGAAGGCGCTGTTCGCCGGCCGCGTCGGGCCGCCGGTGCTGCAGTGCTACTGGGACATCATCAAGCTATTTCGCAAGGGCTTGGTCATCAGCACGACGACGACGTGGATGTTCATCGCCGGGCCGGTGGTGACGCTCGCGGCCATGATGCTGGCGGGCCTGATGATGCCGCTGGGGGCGTTCGCCGCGCCGATCTCGTTCACCGGCGATCTCATTCTGTTCGCGTATCTGCTGGCGCTGGGGCGTTTCTTCACCACGGCGGCGGCGCTGGACACCGGCTCGCCGTTCGAAGGCATGGGCGCTTCGCGCGAGGTGACGTTCGCGTGTCTGGCCGAGCCGGCGCTCTTCTTCGCGCTGCTGGTGCTGGCGAAGGTTTCGGGTTCGCTGTCGCTGTCGGCCGCCACGGGCGGCCTGCACGACCCGGGGGCGGGGGGGGGCGAAGCGAGCGCGCTGGGGCAGGCGTGGTTGAGCAGCGGCGCTCCGCTGCTGCTGGTGTTCGCGGCGCTGTTCATCGTGCTGCTGGCCGAGAATTGCCGCATCCCCGTCGATGACCCGAACACGCACCTCGAGTTGACGATGATCCACGAGGTGATGGTGCTCGATCACAGCGGGCCGCTGCTGGGCGCGATCTTCTACGGCGCCGCGATGAAGTTGTTCGTGCTTGGCGCGCTGGTGACGCGACTGGTTGTGCCGTTCGGAACCGGGATCGCCGCGATCGACTGGCTGATCTTCATCGGGCAGATGATCGTGCTGGCGGTGGTGATCGGCGTGGTGGAATCGATCATGGCGCGCTTGCGCATGAAGCAGGTTCCGAACCTGCTCATCGCGGCGTGCGTGCTGGGCGCATTCGGTTTGCTGCTGATGTGGTGAAAACGACCATGACTCCCATGTTCGAAACATTGCTGGTGTTGGTGCTGCTGCTGAATCTGATCGCGTTGGGCACCAGCCGCATTCGCACGGTGATCCGAACAGTCGCGCTGCAGGGCGTGGTGCTGGGGTTCATGCCGTTGCTGGTGCACGAGAGCATCGGCGTGCGCGTGGTGCTGGTGTCGCTGGCGACGGTCGCGATGAAGGGCGTCGTGATTCCCGCGATGCTGCACAAGGCCATGCGCGACGTGCAGATCAAGAAGGAAGTCGAGCCGTTCGTCGGCCTGATTCCGTCGATGCTGCTGGGCGCGGTGGCGACGGGCCTGGCGGTCGCCTCGGCGCAATTGCTCCCGCTGGGCGAAGAGCACAGCGCCGCGATGGTTGTTCCGACGTCGCTGGCGACGGTGCTCACGGGCTTTCTGCTGCTCACCACGCGCGTCAAGGCCATCAGCCAGGTGCTGGGCTATCTGCTGCTGGAGAACGGCGTGTTCATCTTCGGCCTGCTGCTGCTGGAAGCCATGCCGCTGACCGTCGAGATGGGCGTGCTGCTGGATTTGCTCGTGGCCATCTTCGTCATGGGGATCATTCTCAATCACATCAACCGGGAATTCTCGTCCCTCGACACGCGGCAACTTTCGACGCTCAAGGACTGACAGCCCATGATGATCGGGTTGATTCTTTTTCCGGCGGTGTTGGCGGCGCTCGAATTGGCGCTGCCCTGGCCACGGGCGCGCGTGTGGCTGCTGCCGGCGATGGGGCTGGCGCACCTGACGCTCAGCGTGCTGACGTGGTGGCGCCCCGAGTGGGCGGTGGGGGGGGGATGGCTGGGCCTTGATGCGCTCGGCCGCATTGTGCTGCTGCTGGTCAGCGTCATCTTCATGCTTTGTTCGGTGTATGCGGTGGGGTATCTGGAGTATCGCCGCGGTCGTTCCAATCGCGTGTTCTGCGCCTGCGTGCTGATGATGCTGGCGATGATGTCGCTGGTGACGTGCTCGCGCCACTTCGGCCTGATGTGGGTGGCGATCGAGGCGACCGCGCTCTCCGCCGCGCCGCTGATCTACTTCAATCGCACCGCTCGTTCGATCGAAGCCACGTGGAAGTACCTGCTCGTCGGCTCGGTGGGCATCGCGCTGGCCCTGCTGGGAAGTTTCTTCCTGGCGTTCGCGTCGATCAAGGCGGAAATGACGGCGTCGCTGGCACTGGACGACCTCATTCGCGGCGCGCCCGGGCTTTCCACAGCCTGGCTGCACGCGGCGTTCGTGCTGCTGCTGGTGGGTTATGGCACGAAGATGGGCCTGGCGCCGATGCACACATGGAAGCCCGACGCCTATGGCGAAGCGCCGGGCATGGTCGGGGCGATGCTCGCCGGCGGCGTGACGAGCTGCGCGTTCCTCGCCATTCTCCGCGTCTATCAGGTTTGCGCCGCCGCGGGAGAATCCGCGTACGCCGGCCGCATGCTCGTGCTCATGGGACTGCTGTCGATGGCCGTCGCGGGTGTGTTCATGGTGGGCCAGCGCGACTTCAAGCGGATGCTGGCGTATTCAAGCGTCGAGCACATGGGCATCCTGGTGCTGGGCATCGGCGTGGGGGGGGCTGCGATGTTCGGCGCGCTGCTGCACCTGGTCAACAACGGCCTGGCCAAGGGCGTGATGTTCCTCTCCGCGGGGAACATTCACCGCGCCTACAACAGCAAATCGACGGACGACGTGCGCGGCGCGATGCGGCGTTTGCCGATCTCGGGCACGCTGTTCCTGATGGGTTTCATCGCCGTCACAGGGTCGCCGCCGTTCGGACCGTTCATCAGCGAATTCACGATTCTCAACGGCGCGCTGGGTCAAGGGCGGTACATTGTCAGCGGCTTGTTCCTGTTGCTGCTGCTTGTGGTGTTCATCGGGATGGGAACGACGGTGCTGGCGGTGGTGCAGGGACGTCCTTCGCCGGCGAACCGCGCCGGCGGATATCGCGATGCGTTCTTCACCACAACCCCGCTGCTGGTGTTCATGGGATGTGTGCTGGCGCTGGGGTTGTATATCCCGCAGCCGCTGCGCGACACGCTGACGGAGGCGGCCGCATTGCTGCAGGTTGGAACGGTTGCGGAGGCGCAGCCATGACGCACGAACGCCGCTTCGCACTTTCGCGCAACGCGCTGGCGGTCGATCGGGCGTCGATACCGCTGCTGCCGCCGGGAGAATTCCGACTGGAAGTGCTCGCGAGCGTTGGCGGCGGTCAGCGCATCGCATCGCTGTTCGCGTGCGAGGGCGAGACGGGCCAGGCAATGTCGCAACAGGCACCGATCGAACTGTTGGCGGTGCTCGCGGACGACACGCACGGCCGGCTGCACATCGTTTCGACGCGCCTCGATGGCGATGAGTTCCACGCGCTCACGCCGCAGTGTCCGCAGGCACATTTGTTCGAGCGCGAAATCGCTGAACAGTTCGGCGTGAAGCCCGCCGGTCACCCGTGGCTGAAGCCCGTGCGGTTTCACGCGCCGTTTCAGAAGTCGGAGGTCAGCGGTCAGAGGTCAGAGGTCAGAGATCGGAAGGCAGACACCCAAGGGTCACGCGAGCTGACCTCTGACTTCCGACCTCTGACCTCTTCTTCGACGACCATCGGCGTGATGGACTACTACAAAATCGAAGGCGAGGAAGTGCACGAGGTCGCGGTGGGACCTGTGCACGCCGGGGTCATCGAGCCTGGCCACTTCCGTTTCCAGTGTCACGGCGAGCATGTCTTCCACCTCGAAATCTCGCTCGGCTATCAGCATCGAGGCGTCGAGCACGCGCTGATGGCGAGCGCGACATCGAAGAGTGGGGGGGCGCCGGACAAGCGCACGATTCACTACATGGAGACGGCCGCGGGAGACAGCACCATTGCCCACGCGACGGCGTATGCCCACGCGATCGAAGCGCTCACGCGGACGCACTCGCCGCCGCGCGCCAACGCCATCCGCGCCATCATGCTCGAACTCGAGCGCCTGGCCAATCACGTCGGCGACCTCGGCGCCATCGCTGGCGACGTCGGCTATCTGCCCACCGCCGCGTTCTGCGGCCGCCTCCGCGGCGACTATCTCAACATGACCGCACACGTCTGCGGCAACCGCTTTGGACGCTCGATGGTCGTCCCCGGCGGCGTGCGCTTCGATATCGAAGCCGATCGCGCCGTCGAGCTTCTCAAGCGGCTTGAGTCCGCCGCGCGCGACACCGCGAGCGCCGTGCAACTGCTCTGGGACACCTATTCCGTCATGGCGCGGCTGGAGGACGTCGGCCGCGTGACCCAGCATGATTGCGAGCAGCTCGGCTTCGTCGGGCCCGCGGCACGCGCCTGCGGCGTGGGGCGCGATGTCCGACATGACCATCCCACCGGCCACTACCGCTTCTGCCACATTCCCATCGCGACGTGGGAGACCGGCGACGTCTTCGCACGCGCATTCGTGCGCTGGCTCGAAATCAAGCGGTCGATCGCGTTCGTGCGCGAGCAACTGAACTCGCTGCCCACCGGGGCGATCCGCGCGCCCGTGAGCGCGCCCCTGGCGGCGAACAAGTGCGTGGCGTCGCTCGTCGAGGGTTGGCGCGGCGAAGTCTGCCACGTCGCGCTCACCGACGACAGCGGCCGCTTCGCCCGCTACAAGATCACCGACCCGTCATTCCACAACTGGCATGGCCTGGCGATGGCCCTGCGCGATCAGCAAATCTCCGATTTTCCACTGTGCAACAAGAGCTTCAATCTGTCGTACTGCGGACACGATCTATGAGGCACGAGGGACTAGGAACTAGGGACTAGGCACAAGCCACTGATCCCTGATCCCTGATCCCTGATCCCTGATCCCTGATGCCTAATGCCTGATGCCTAATGCCTAATGCCTAGTCCCTAGTCCCTAGTCCCTGCCCCCCCATGCTCAAAGCCATCCTCGCACGCACGCGCCAGGGCCACCGGACCATGAAGTTCCCGCACGGTCCGCCGCCCCCCATGCCCGACCGATTCCGCGGCCGGCCCGTGATCGACTCGTCCAAGTGCCCGCAGGGATGCGCTGAGTGCGTTGAAGCATGCCCGACCAGCGCGATCACGATCATCGACGGCAAGCCGCGAATCGACCTGGGCCTTTGCCTGTTCTGCACGGATTGCGTCGATGCCTGCCCCGAGCATGCGATCGAGTATTCGAGCGATTACCGGTTGGCGGTGCTGCAGAGACAAGACCTTGTCATCGACGAGACGCAAGCGTTGAAGCTTGCCGGCGCGCTAAACGAAAAACTCCTGCGCCTCTTCGGCAGGTCGCTCAAGCTTCGCCAGGTCAGCGCGGGCGGCTGCAACGCGTGCGAAGCGGATGTCAACGTGCTCAACACGATCGGCTGGGACCTGGGACGCTTCGGCATCCAGTTCGTCGCCTCGCCGCGCCACGCTGACGGGTTGCTCATCACCGGCTGCGTGAGTCGGAACATGGAGCTCGCGCTGCGCAAGACCTATGACGCCGTGGCGGACCCGAAGATCGTCATAGCGGTGGGGGCGTGCGCGATCTCCGGCGGGCCCTACGTCGGCCACGAGGAAATCCTCGATGGCGCATCGAGCGTCGTGCCGGTCGATCTCTTCATTCCCGGCTGCCCGCCGCACCCGCTGACGATTCTCGATGGCCTGCTGCGTCTGCTGGGGAAGTTGGAGAAGCCGGGCGAAATCGGATCGCAGGCGTGATTGAGCCCGCCGCGGCGGCCCGTACCGCCGCCGGTTGAGCGGCGATCAATTCCTGACGGGCTGAGAACGCGAAAAACGGATGACTGGCTGGATGTCGATTTGCCGGCGAAGCGCCGCGAGTCGTCGTCCCGTCCATTCGTCCGCTCGAACCGAACTCTCACCCACCAATAGGAGGCACGAACATGTCCCGCTTCTCTCTCAAGTCCGCGGCCATCGGCATCGCGCTCGCGGCAGCGCTCGCCGCGGCGCAGCACGCCCAAGGCATCATCGTCGTCAACAATCTCGAAATCGATTCCTCGGCCGGACCTGAAAACCAACTGGCGATGGTCGGGTTCAATCCCCAGCGCGATCCGCCCGGTGTGCTCATCAACATGGCGGACCCGACGCACCCGAACTATTCCTGGACACGATCGGATAATCACTACGGGATATCTCTGGGCATCGGGCACGGTGCCGCGGTGGTGAGTTTCGAGACGCCACAAGCCTTTCCCGACTTCCAGGGCAACTACATGTTCAGCTACGCGCTCGCCAACGGCTATCCCGGCGGGCTGGAATACTTTGATGTGTTCCTCGACATCCGCGCCGACGGCGGCTCGATCAACAACGCAAGCTGGTTCATGTTCAATCCCCAGCCCGATCCGCCCGGCATCACCGACATCGGCTTCGGCTTCGATGTGCTCGGCGCGCGGGCAGGGACGAGCGTGACGCTCGGCATGCAGATCGTCAACCGCAACACGGGCGACGTCGGACGATTCACCCTCGCGCCCGGTCCCGGCTCGGCGGCTTTGCTCCTTGTCGCGGGCGGACTGGCGCGCAGGCGGCGGCGGGCACCGTGAGCGAACGCATTCACTCCAGAGATGGAATCGCCCGGCGTGATCGCTCAGAGCTCAGCCGGGCGTTCCTTCGCGAGTGCCAATTGCCCGATCACGGCGCGACGGCTTCAAGAAGCGACCGATACTGCGCAGCGATGACATCGTGTCCTGCATTCGGCTCCGCAGCGTCTCTGGCCTCGTAGAGTTTCACCAACGCTTCGAGCGTCGTCCGCAGGTTTGCCTTGGGCGTTCCCGGGGCCGAGGCGAGGTACGCGTACCCCGCCAGCAGCAGCGGCTCGGCTTCGTCCAGACGATCCAGCGCCACAAGCACGGCTCCCAACTGCGCTTCGGTCGTAAGTGTGTAAGGATGCTCGGCTGGTAGGAGTCGCCTGAACATCGCCAAGGCCGCCTCGCAGTCAGGCAGAGCTTCGGCCGCGAGACCGAGCGAATGTCGGCAACTGCAGACGTAGAGCAAACTCGCCGCGATTCGCGGGTGATCGCCGGAATAGAGCCGGCGGTTCATCTGTAGCGCGGCCTCGTGATAGGGCAGCGCCTCATCGATGCGGTCGAGCGCCTTCACGCAGTGCGCCAGGTGGTCGAGCGATTCGACGCGGGCGGGGTGGTCGCTCTTGAACAACCGTTCGCGCATTTGGGCTGCTTGCTGACAGAGAGGGAGGGCTTCGTCGGCGCGGGCGAGCCCACGAAGACACGTCGCCACGCTGATCATGTCGTCCGCCACCGCGGGATGATCGCCGGGGAACAGCCGCTGGTTCATCGCCAGACACGTTTGGAACGCAAGCAGGGCCTCCTCCGTTCGGCCGAGTTCGTCCAGGCAGTAGGCGACATTCGAGAGGCACGTTGCCACTTCGGGATGATCGCCGGGAAACAGTCGCTGACGGACATCCAGCGCTTCCTGGAAGCGGGGCAGAGCCTCCTCCATGCGACCCAGCGCGTACAGGCAGCTCGCGATGTTGTTGAGACTTGCGGAAACATCCGGATGATCACCGGAGAGCAATCGCCGCCGCATGTCGAGAACCGATTCAAATTCGCCGAGCGCTTCTTCGAGTCGGCCGAGCGCCTGGTGGCAGAGCGCGACGGAATTCAGACTAAGCGCGACATCGGGATGATCGCCCGGGAACAGGCGGCGGCGCACGCTCAGCGATTGCTCGAAGTGCGTCAGTGCTTCGTCCAGACGACCGGCCGACATCAGAGACGAACCGACCTCCTTCAGACTCTCCGCGACGTCAGGATGATCGCCGGGAAAAAGCCGCCGGCGCATCTGAAGCGAATCGACCATGAAGCTCAAGGCGCGGTCTCTGTCGCCCTTTTTGTAGTGCCCGATGCCGACAAGGCGCAGGCAACGGGCGACATCGGGATCATCGCCGCGGTGCAGCGCCTGATTAATCTGCAGGGCCTCTTGCCACATCGCGAGTGCGGCGTTGTTGTCGCCACGTGCGTCCGCGAGCGCCGCCGTCGCGATCAGCGCTTCGGCGAGCTCTTGACTATGCCGACCATACGTGTTCCGGGCAAGATCATTCACCGGGGCGAGCATCGCCTGAGCGGAGTCGTAGTCGGCCAGGCGACGGTATGTGTCGCCGACGCTCACGCGAAGACGCACTTCGGCCTGCGGCGACGACCTCAACTCGCCATCCACGATGCGCTGCGCCGACGTGTCGAGCATCTCGCGGAGCATCGTCGCGTCACGACCCAGTGCAACCGCGGGCCCCGCGCCTTCGAGCAGCTTCGACATGAACTCGGCGACGCGCTCGGCGCTTCGCAACTGGTTCTCAGCGTGCTCGCGCTGGCGGTTCATCTGCACAAGGCCGTAGGTTGTGCCCGCAATGCCCGCAAGCAGTGCCAGGAATGTTCCGGCGATGCCGCCGGTCAACGCACGATTGCGCTGCGCGAACTTCCGCATGTGATAGAGAGCGCTGGCCGGCCGGGCGAGAATCGGTTGACTGGTGAGGAACCGGCCGATGTCATCGGACAGCGCAGCGGCGCTGGCGTAGCGCCGCTGCGGCTCCTTCTCCAGGGCCTTCAGTACGATCGTCGCGAGATCCGCCTTGATGCTCTCGCGTGCGCTCACCTCCGGGGCGGGTTCGCGCGGCCGCGGCGGCGGCTGCGTCGAGATCATCCGCACCGCCTGCGGCAGGGGCACGCCTTCAATTTCGATCGGCACGCGGCCGGTGAGCAGTTCGTAAAGAATCACACCCAGCGAATAGACGTCCGTGCGCGTGTCGATGGCATCGCGTTCGCCGCGCGCCTGCTCGGGGCTCATGTACGCCAGCGTGCCCTGGATGCGCCCCGTTGCGGTGTGCATTCCCCCTTCGGCGCTGGCGAACTCCGCGTCGGTGATGCGCGCCAGCCCGAAGTCGAGAACCTTGGGTTGTGGGTGCGATCCGAGCCGCGACCGGGAGGGAGCGGACTCTTCGGATTCCTCGGTGACCGACGCCGACCGCTCGCTTCCGCTCGCGGCTCTGACTTCGGTTTCATCTTCCACGACGAGAATGTTCGCGGGTTTGAGATCGCGGTGAATCACCCCGTTCTGGTGAGCGTGCT
>CAZLDF010000327.1:0-4341 GCA_964558095.1 uncultured Isosphaeraceae bacterium
GAGCGCTGCACGAAGCGGTTCTCGAATTCGCCGGCGGAACTGCGCAGGCCGACGATCTGACGGCGGTGGTCATCCGAAGCGTTGACGGCGCGAAGACAACAGTGGCACAGGCGTCTCGCCCGTGATCGATTCTTCGGCCTCAACGGCCGAAGAATCGATGGCGGCAGGCCAAGGGCTTCAATCTGTCAGGCGCTCTAGAAGTTGATCGTCAACCCGGCGGCGACGGCGCGGACGTCGCTGGTCGAGCCGCGCGCGTCCTCGAAGCGGAAGAATGCCGAGACGTTGCGCTCCAGAAGCACCGCGAGCTGCACGCCATAGAAGAACGCGTCTTTGTCGCGCGTCCCGCTGTCGATGATGAATGGATTGCCGCCGGTGATAAAGTTGCCGGTGATGTCGGTGTCGTTGAAGAATTCGTGCTCCCAGCCGAGGTACGCCGAGGGCAGGACCTTGGCGCCCCAGTCCAGGCCGACGTAGGTAAAGTTGACGCCGAGGCGGCTCTTGAGCGAATCGGAGTCGCGCGAATCGACGGTGAGGTTGGCGCTGGGCGCGCCGGATTCGGTGAAGCCGTCGAAGCTGAAGTATGAATACTGGACCGCGGCGCTGGGGGTCATCAGCCAGTTCTTCGCGAGATCGTAGTGGTAGCCGCCCCCGAGATACCCAGTGACGTCCCAGCCGTTGAAGTTGCTTTCCGCGACGAGGTTGAGCGTGGAAATGTTGCGATCGTTGGTGTAGAAGTGATAGCCGCCAGTGAGGGAAGCGTCGAGATACCAGTTGCCTTGCGAGAACGAGGCATAGGGTCCGAAGCGCACGGAGTGTTCCTGCATGTCGCCGCCGTTGTTGGCGATATCGACGCTGGTGTTGACGTATCCCGCTGCGAGGCCCGCAGTGAAGTTCTGCGCGAAGCGGTAATCGAGCCCCATCTGAAATCCCAGCGACGTGCTGCGGAACCCCGAGATGTTGAAGCCCGGGTCCTGGTCGCCCCAGACCGCCTGCAGCTTGACGTAGCTGCCCCAGCGCTTTTCCTCGGGCAACGATTCCTGCAGAGGCGGCGGCGTCTGCCCGTCGTCATCCTGAATCGAAGCCGCGATCGCCTGCGCCAGCACGATGTTCTCATCGCTCGCCCACGCCATCGCGCCGGGCGGAGGCGTCGTGCGCCAGGGCGACCAGTCGGCCTCGACGCCCGCGCGGCGCGCCGCGAGATACGCCGCCTGCTGCGAGTGGAAGTTGGTCAATTGCCCCACGCCCGCCGTCGTCAGCGAACTGTAGCTCTGCGGGCTCAGTTGCGTCAGCGCGAGGTTGTACTGTTCGGCGCTCAGCGCATCGACGCGGCCCAGCAGCGCCGCCGTCTCGCCCGTCGGATCGGCGTCGGCGAGGGCGATGTGCGAGTCGAGCACCTGGCCGATGGTGTTCGCGTTCCCCGGCAGCGCCGCGGCGGAGTACGCGTCGGCGGCGCGGAACAGTTGCAGGCCGAACTTCGTGTTGCCGTCGGTGAAGTCCGGATCGCGAACGACCTCGAGCGTGATCGTGGCGGAGGCCGATTCGATCTCAACGCCGTTGTCGATGACGCCGCCGTCGGCCTTGATGACGGTGAACACGCGGCCGGAGCGGATGTATCCCGTGCCTTGCACCTGCGCGAGAATCGTCGAGTGGTTGCGAAGCCGGGCTGAGCCGGAGATGCGCAGCCGGTCGGCCTCGCCCTTGTCGGCGTCGATCTGAATCTGCACGCGGCCGTCGCGCTCCTGCGTGTAGTCGCCGCCGATGCGAACCGTCCCGACGTCGAAGCCGAGTTCGTCGCCGGGCGCGATGAGACCGTTGGACTTGACGGTGACGTCCCCGCCGATCGAGCCCTCGCCGCGGAACACGCCGCTGGATCGCAAGAGCAGATTGCCGGCGATCGATGCGTTGGCGCGAAGGGCGAGCAGGCCTTCGCGGACCTGCGTTTGCCCTGTGTAGGTGTGGTCGCGCGTGAGCGTGAGAATGAAGCCCTCGTCGATGATGACGCGGCCGGTGCCGGAGATGAAGCGCGTGAGCCGGGCGGCGGAACCGCCGCTGAAAGTGAGGTCGTTGTCGTTGAGGTTGATGTCGTTGCGCAGGATGCGCGCGAAGCTGGTGGACTGAAGCGTCCCGTCGCCGGCAAGAACAAGGTCGCCCTCGCCGAGCGCTTCGTCATGGCCCAGGCGAATGATGCCGCGCTCAAGGGTCGTAATGCCCGTGCGGGCGTTGTCGCGAAGCAGCGCAATGACGTCGTCGTCGCGATTGAAATTGATGTGGAGTTCGCCGGGGCCCAGGATGCGGCCGGAGATGTTGACCCCGCGCTTGCCGATGAAGGAAAGTCGTCCGTTGGTGTTGATTCGGAAATCGTCGTTGAGCGTCATCGATTCATTGAGTGCGTCGATGGCGCCGAGCCCGGTCACTCGGACGCCGCCTGTTCCGAGCGCGTCCGCATTTCCGATGGCGACGATTCCCTGCTCGATGGTGAGGCCGTCGAATCCATTGCGAGTCTGAAGTCGTATAGTGTCGTCGGGCGTGTCCATGTTCACGACAACATCGCCGTCGCCGACCAGCGAAGCGTTCAATCGAAGCTCGCCCGCGCCGGCGAAAGTGAGCGTCGATCCGCCATCGATGTCGAACCGGTTGATGAGGGCGTGCGTGTCGCCGTCGGGCCGAAATTCGACGTCGCCGAGCACGTCAAACTCGCCGCTGCCCAGCGCTCGACCGCGGGCGATGACGACCGTTCCCTCGTGAAGCTCGCCGCCGCCTGAGAACGTGCTGAGGCCTCCAAGCGTGAGCGTCCCCGAGCCCGTCTTGATCAGCGAACCAGCGCCGGTGATGACGCCGTCGATCGTGGTGTCGAAGTCGCCCTGCACGGTCAGCGCGACTCCGCCGCTGTGATCGATGTCCAGCGCGCCGCCCAGGAACAGATTGCCCGCTTCCGCATCAATGGTGAACGTGTCGCCTGTCGCGATGAGATCAACGTTGATGGTCTGATCGAATGTGCTGTCGTTGGTGATGTCGGCGGCGTCCTCGAACGTCAGCGACCCCGATCCGACGATCGCGAACGAGCCGTCGGCGCCGGTGAAATTGAGAAACGTGATGCCGGTCCAGTCGATCGCGCCGGCGTCGGCGGTCTCGTCGCCGCCCGTCGGGCCGAAGGTCAGGCCCATGCCGACGTCCGTCGGCGGAGCGCTTCCGCCCTGCCAGTTCCCGCCGGTCGTCCAAAGGTCGTCCGCGCCGAGACCCGTCCAGATGAAATCTGCCAGCGCCCGCGGCGTGGGCCCGCTCACCGACAGCGCTGTCACAACGATGAATCCGAGTTGTTGACCCCGCTGGCGGCGGCCTGGCATCCTTGCACCCTTTCCGATTGTCCCGCTCGGCTTTCCGCGGCAGCGTTCGCCCGCCGATGTGGGTGCTATATCGGCAACCGGCCACGAATGCAAGCAAAGCAGCGTGGGGAAACTGCCAGCCGCACGCATCGGCGTCGCTGAAGCAGCGATGCTGAGGCGTCGTTGACCGGCCGTCATGAAGTGCGGATCGCGGGGTTCACGCCGCCATTGCGAAGGGATGCCGGCGAAGCAGCAGGTTCGCCACGCGGTCGATCGAGAGATCGTCGGAGAACAGCCGTCCCTGTCCCAGGTCGCACTGCATGCTCTGCAGCAGCGCGAGCTGCTCGCGGCCCTCGATGCCCTCGGCGATCACCTGCATCCCCAGCGAGCGCCCAAGCTGCACGATCGCCCGCAGAATGGCCTCGTCGCGCGGGCTGTCGGCGGCCCGGCGGACGAACCCGCCGTCGATCTTCAGAATGTCGATCGGGTATTCCTGCAACGCGCGCAGCGACGAATCGCCCGTGCCGAAGTCGTCCATCACCAGCTTCACGCCGATCTCGCGCAGCTCGCGCAACACCGCATCCACCCCCGCGCGATGGTTCATCACCATCGACTCGGTGATCTCCAGGCACAGGTGCCGCGGCTGAATGCCCGACTCCTCCAGCGCGCTTCGCACCGACTGCAGGAATCGCGGATGGTGCATCTGCAAGCGCGAGAGGTTCACGTGAATCGCCGCGGGCGAGCGCGAAGGCGACTGCTCCTGCCACAAGCGCATCGCCTTGCAGGCTTCGCGCAGCACCCATTCGCCGATGGGCTGGATGAGGCTGATTTCCTCGGCGAGCGGAATGAAGTGCGTCGGTCCCAGCACGCCGCGCGTCGGGTGAGGCCAGCGGATCAGCGCCTCGAGCGCTGCAACGTCGCCGCCCGCCAGATCGACGATGGGCTCGAACGTGAGATTGAAGTTCATCACGTCGATGGCGCTGCGCAGCTCGTTTTCGAGCGTCAACTGCTGGGCGAC
>CAZLDF010000328.1:0-3041 GCA_964558095.1 uncultured Isosphaeraceae bacterium
GATCTCGAGATACGGGAAGGTGTGCGCGCCGCAGCGGTCCCCAATCAGCATCGAGTCGCACTGGGAGTAGTTGCGCGCGCCGTGTGCACGCTTCCCGATGCGCACGGCACCCCGGTACGTGTTCTGCCCGTGGCCGGCCGAGATGCCCTTCGAGACGATCGTGCTGCGGGTGTTCCGCCCGAGGTGGATCATCTTCGTTCCGGTATCGGCCTGCTGGTACTTGTTGGTGAGCGCGACGGAGTAGAACTCGCCGATCGAGTTGTCGCCCTGCAGAATGCACGATGGATACTTCCACGTGATGGCGGAACCGGTTTCGACCTGTGTCCACGAAATGCGGCTGTTGACGCCCAGCGCCTTGCCGCGCTTGGTGACGAAGTTGTAGATACCGCCCTTGCCCTGATCGTCGCCGGGGTACCAGTTCTGGATCGTAGAATACTTGATCGTGGCATTGTCGTGCGCGACAAGCTCGACGACCGCTGCGTGGAGTTGGTTCTCATCGCGCATCGGCGCGGTGCAGCCTTCGAGGTAGCTCACAGAGCTGTCGTCATCCGCGACGATCAACGTGCGTTCGAACTGGCCGGTGGAGATCGCGTTGATGCGGAAGTAGGTGCTCAATTCCATCGGGCACTTGACGCCCTTCGGGACATAGACGAACGAGCCGTCGGTGAACACCGCGGAGTTCAGCGCCGCGAAGTAATTGTCCTTCCGCGGGACGACGGAGCCGAGATACTTGCGAACCAGCTCGGGATGTTCGCGCACCGCTTCGGAAAACGAGCAGAAGATGATTCCAAGCTCGCCGAGCTTGTCCTTGAACGTCGTTGCGACGGAGACAGAGTCGAAGACCGCATCGACCGCCACGCCTGCGAGGATCGCGCGCTCTTCCAGCGGGATGCCGAGCTTCTCGTAGGTGGCCAGCAGTTTCGGATCGACTTCATCGAGACTCTTCGGCCGGTCCTTGTCCGACTTCGGAGCGGAGTAATAGCTGATCGCCTGATAGTCGATCGGCGGGTGATGAACGTTCTGCCAGTTCGGCTCCGTCATTTCGAGCCACGCGCGGTAGGCCTCCAGCCGCCAATCCGTCAGCCACTGCGGCTCGTGCTTCTTGGCGGAGATGAGGCGCACGACGTCTTCGCTGAGGCCCGGCGGGACGGTGTCGGCTTCGATCTCGGTGGTGAAGCCCCACTTGTAATCCTGCCTTGCCCAGCGGTCGAGGGTTTCGGTCTGGCTGAGGGTAGTCATCGCGCGAGGGGAGTCCTTTGATGCTTCGAAAGGGGGAATGACCGGGAGGCGGACGAGATGCTCCCAATTTAGAACTAGAATCATTCTAGACTAGTAAGACACGCTCGTATAGCCGCGTGAGCGGGCCTGAGGACGCGCCGATCACAGCGAAACCGGCGTCCAGGCCGTTGTCATGGCCGATTCACGCGAAGTCGCCTAGGATGATCCGTCACGTCGGGATGGATCCCGACGGAGAACCGCGAAGCCCGTTTGCCAGGCAGGAGCCCTGATTCATGGCTGTAACCGTTACCGAAAGCGCCGCACGCGAGATCGCCAGCATCATCCGCCAGCAGGAGCTCGATGCGGAGAAGATCCGCCTTCGCGTGGGCGTCAAAGGCGGCGGGTGCTCCGGTTTCAGCTATTTGCTGGACCTGACCGAGACCCAGAAGGACTCCGACGAACTGTGGGAGTTCAGTTATGGGCTTCCCTCGAGCGGCGCCAGGGAGGACGCCGGCGGCGGAGTCGCGACCAAGGCCGAACCCTTCGTCCTGCGCGTGATCTGCGACCCCAAGAGCTATCTCTATCTCAATGGCACGACCATCGACTTCAAGGACGAAATGATGGGCCGCGGGTTCGTGTTCAACAACCCCAACGCGACGACCACCTGCGGTTGCGGCAGCAGCTTCTCCGCGTGAGTCGCGCGCCGATCTCGATCGCATCCAAAGCCCAGGGATAGCCATCCCTGGGCTTTTTCGTTGCGCGCTTACAACCGCTCGACCAACCGGTCGATCAGGAAGCTCGATTGTTCCAGCGCCTGCTGGCTGAACGGGCCGAAGTGATCTCGCACCTCCGCGAACAGATTCACGAACGCATCGTGACTGTGCGTTTGCGACATCATCGCGATCTCCTTCGCGGCGTTCACGAACGAATCCGTCACCGTTCGAGTCTGCGGGTTCGACATCTGAATGGACGCGTACAACTCCGGCGACTGTGCGAAGTGCCGCGCCGTCATCAGCATATCGATCAGATAGACGGGCGAGGTGAATCGCAACGTATCTTCGAGCTTCACCCCCAGCCGCTCGATCGTCCGGCCGAGGACTTCCGTCGAGAAGTGCGTGAGCACCTGGACGATGGACATCATGCGGTCGTGCTCGGCGGGCGTGGCTTCCTCGATGATCAAACCGCGCGCGTGGAACATCTGTTTCGTCCAGTTGCGCCATTCATCGCCGCGCCCGGCGGTCAGGACGATGCGCTGGCCCTGCAGCGAGTGGACGGACGGCCCGAAGAGGGGATGCGTGCCGAGCACGCTTGCCTTCGTCGATTCGAGCATCGCCTCCATCGGCGCCGCCTTGATCGACGTCACGTCCATCAGCAGCGCATCAACGCGCACGAGCGGGCCGAGTTCACGGATCACATCGCACGTGATGGCGATCGGCACGCTGATCAGTACGACGTCGGCGACGCTCGCGGCTTCGCGCGCAGTCAACTCGGTGTCAACATCGGCGATCATCACCGCGTGACCCAGGTCGGCGAACATCGACGCCATGCACCGGCCCATCCCGCCCTTGCCGCCGATGATTGCGATCGTCCGCGGCTCGATGTCCAATGGCACCTCGGCGCGCAAAGCCGCCTGGCGATCGCGGCTGGCCCACAGCACCAGCCGGTAGATGCTCTCGATCACGTCCGGCGACAATCCCAGCGGCGTCGCCCGCTCGCGCCGGTCCGCCAGCAACTCGCGCTCGCGGTTCAGGTTTCGAATCGGCACGGCGTGCTCGCGCTTGAACTGCGCGATCTCCGCGACCAGCCCGTTCCGCCGCGAAAGC
>CAZLDF010000329.1:0-3932 GCA_964558095.1 uncultured Isosphaeraceae bacterium
GACGGTCTTGGGATCGGGCTTGACGGCCTTGCCTTCGTCGTTGACGACGGCGAGGACGTTCAGCTTGTCCTTATTCTCGAAGTAATAGGCGCAGCCGAAGAACCCGATGGCGCCCTTGTTGCCCGCGACGCCGGTGACGAGCACGTTGTCGTCTTCGGATGTGCTCATGTCGGGCGTGATGGACTGGCCCTTGGGCGCGACGACTTCCTTGAAGTAGTCGTAGGTGCCCGAGTCGGTTCCGGCGCCGAAGACCTTGATGGGCTCGGCGGGCCACTGCGGTCGAACATCCTTCCAGGTCTTGACCGCGAACTCCTCGAGATAGATCTTTCGCAGCTCGTCAACGGTGATGTCCTTGGCCCAAGTGTTGGCCTTGTTGGTGACGATCGACAGGCCGTCGTATGCGACGGGAATCTCGATGAAGTCGATGCCTTTCTCCCTGGCGGCCTTGAACTCTTCAGCTTTGATTGGTCGCGAGGCGTCGGAGATGTCGGTCTCCCCGATGACGAAGCGCTTGAATCCGCCGCCGGTGCCGGAGATGCCGACGGTGACGCGCACGCCCGATGCCTTCTTCTGGAATTCCTCAGCGACGGCTTCGGTGATGGGATAGACCGTTGATGAGCCGTCGATCGTGATCACGCCGGAGAGGCTTCGCAGGTCTTCCTGAGCCGCCGGCGCGAACGCCAGCGCTCCGCCCGCCGCCGCCAAGACCAATGTCGCGATCGCAACTTTTCGCATTTGCATGGTTGTTGATCCTCTGGAGAGACTTGAACTCGCGGGCAGGCCCGCCATCCTGAAACCCTTGGTGTATTGAACGACACGATTGTTAAGACGGCGCTAAGCCGGCGACGGGATTATGTAATTCACGCTTGGCGCTCTCGTCTTTGGACACGCTTGTAGTCCGCTATCGCATCTTCGGCCGTCGAGGCCGAAGATGCGATCACAGGCGGGACGCCCGTGCCACCAGTCGGGCGTTCAGAACAGCAACTGAAACTGGCTTCGGACGACGACCTGGCCGTCGGCGCCCACCACGTCGCTCCGCCATCCCGCGCCGCTCGAATCGAAGGCGTCGCTGACCTGGTCAAGCCCGAAGCCCACATCCGTCGTCCACTTCAACGCGTGCTTCGCATAGTAGCGGTTGACGCCCACGGTAATCACGTTGAGGTCTTCTGTGACGGCGTCGTTCTCCGCCCACTCATAGCGGCCGAAGAGTTCCCACTCGTCCGGGACGACGAACACGCCGCCTTGGACGATCGCGCCGTAGTCGTCGAGCCCGGCGTTGTCCATGTGCCTGCCGACGACCGCTGCATAGAGGTTCCATCCGCCGCCTTCGACTTGTGCATCGGCCGTCCAGCGATAGATGCGCTCCTTGACGGCCGGCGCGGGCGTGCCGAATTCAGCCTGATCGACCGCCCCGGCGACGCCGAGCTTCCACGCGAATTCTTCGCCGTTCCAGCTTGTGAAGTCATCGAACTGTTTCCACGTTCCGCCGCCGAGGAACTCGATGCGGCCCATGAACGCGTACTCGGTGTCGTAGGACAACGCCGAGGTGTTGCGCAGATCGAACCCATCGCTGACCATCACGCGGCCTCGAAACGATTCGCCGTCCCAACCCGCTTCGATGCCCTGCATGTATTCCTGCGTGTGACTGGCGTTGACCAGCGATCGGTCCACTGCCAGTTGCCGCTTGCTCGACACCAGTTCCTCCCACAGGAACGGCCCTTTGAACTGCCCGGCACGAACGTACCAACCCTCGCCGAGTTTCCTTCGAATCTCGGCGACCTCCAGGCGGAAGTCGCCGGAGCCGGTCGTGTCGGTGTTGCGATCGAAGCCGCCCTGGATGATGTATTGCCACGAAGGATCGACGATGTGGCCTGAGAAGACGAGTTTCGTCCGCCGCATCTCGAAGCCGTAGCGCGTCGAGTCGGTCACCGCGCCGCCCGAGTCGTTGACGCCGGGCGTGTCGTCGATGGAGTTGAACACGAAGCGGGCCTGAACCTGGCCCTCGACGTTGAGGCGGAAGTTGCCGTCGCTGCTGGCGAGGAAGAACTTCTTGTCCCAGCCGGCGACCGCGCCGCTGGATTGCAGGCTCGCCCGGGTGTCGGCGTCGGCCAGCACATCGTGGACCAGCGAGCGAATTTCCTCCGCTCGCTGCTCCGTCAGCCATGCGTCGCCGCTGGTCTGCTGGATCGTCTGGAGCTGCGATTGCAGATCGGCGACCTGCTTCTGAAGTTCGGCGATGACTTCGTCAGTGGACTGCGTTGGCGTCTGGCCGACTGCGGAACCAGCGATCAGTGCCGCGGACAGACCAACGAGCGGGGCGAGGAGCGTGTTCATGGTTTGTGTGACTCCGATGTGATTCGCGAGAGGAGATGATTCGCGCAGCGATGATCGTGGCCGATTGTTCGCAGCGCGCTAAGACAACATTCAGTGTTGGTTGAGGCGGAGGCGCCGTTCGAATCACGAAGCGGGGATGTGAATCGAGAAGGTGCTCCCCTTGCCGACGGTGCTATCGACCGTCACCTGCCCGCCGTGGGCCACGGCGATGTGCTTGACGATCGCCAGGCCCAGGCCCGTGCCGCCCAGTTCCCGGCTGCGGGCCTTGTCCACCCGGTAGAACCGTTCGAAGATCCGCGTCAGGTGCTCTGCGGGAATGCCCGGCCCCTGGTCGGCGACCATGATCCGCACCGCGCCCGAAGCCTCGCGAGCGGCCCGGACGCTCACCGTCGTCGAGGGCGAGCTGTATTTCACCGCGTTGTCCACCAGGTTGCCGATCGCCTGCTCGATCAATTGCGCGTGCATGCGCACGCTCAGGTCGTCCGGCGCGGCGCACGCCAGGCGGATGTTCTTCGCCGCCGCCGCCTGCGAGAACTGGTCCAGCACGCTCTTGATCACCGCCAGAAGCCGCGTCGGCCGCGTTTCGAGCTTCTGCCCCGCCCGCGGCATCTCCAGCGAAGTCAGCGACATGATGTCGTCGATGATCGCCGCCAGGCGGTTGCTGCTGTCGCGGATGACCCGCACGAAGCGTTCGGTCTGGCTGCGATCTTCAAACCCCACGTCCAGCAGGGTTTCCGCATAGCCCTTGATGTTGGTGATCGGCGTGCGCAGCTCGTGCGAGACGTTGGACGCGAATTCGCTTCGCATCGCCTCCAGCCGCCGAATCTGCGTGATGTCGTCGAGCACGATCACCACGCCCGCCGCGGCGCCGTTGCCCGCCGCCAGCCGCTCGGCACGCACCTTGATGATCCGCGGTTCGTTGCCGGCCAGCTCCAGTTCGATCGACTCCTCGCTCGGCTCCTCGATCACCGACGCCACCAGCCGGTGAAGCTCGCCCTGGCGCACGACCTCGTGCAGCAGCCGGCCGCGAACGTCCGAGCCGGCGATCCGCAGCATGCGCTCGGCGGCGCGATTGATGTTCAGAATCCGCTGCGTCGCATCGAGCGCCAGCACGCCGCTGCTCATCGACTGGAAGATCAGCCGCTGCTCCTGCTGCTGCTTCTGCAAGGCGTCGATGCGCGAAGCAAGCTGCCCCGCCATGTCGTTCAGCGTTTCGCCCAATTCTGCGAGCTCATCATTGCCCTGCCGGGGAATGCGGTGGCGCAGGTCGCCCGAGGCGAACCGCGTCGCCGCGTCTTCGAGCGAACGAATGCGAGCGCTCAGCCGTCGCGAGAGAATCAGCCCCATCACGACGCTGAGGACGACGATCACCGCGGCCGCGAACAGCAGCGTCCGCGGCGACATCGCCGCCTCGCCGCCGCCCTGCGACGCCCAGAATCCCCACATCGCCGCCACCGCCGCCGACTGAACCAGCGCCAGCGCCAAAGCGGTGCGCCAGAACGACGTGCGACCAGAGGGAGTTGGGGGGGGGGCTCGATGCGTGCTCATGCGGCCGGCGCGGACGAATGTGGAGCCGAATGGGAAGCCGATGCGGGCGG
>CAZLDF010000330.1:0-4375 GCA_964558095.1 uncultured Isosphaeraceae bacterium
CCCCTCTCCCAAGGGGAGATGGGAATCAAGTGCTCACCGCCCGCGGACTTGCGTTGAGGCGTCGCTCATCGGCGGGGCTGCGGATACATCGCGTTTTCCGAGTGCAGCCGCAGATGAACGCAGATCCACGCAGATGGAGCCCGCGAAATCCATGTCTTTTCGTTCCCATCTACGTCCATCTGCGTGCATCCGCGGTTCCTCTCCTCGATCCCCTTGAAAACACGATCGGCTGGATAATTCCGCACGCGCATGGTCCGGCGCCTGCGAGGGCGCTAGGCTCACAATGACGGACGCAAGTCAGACCGCTGAACCCTCAGCGCGTTCTTGCGCGAGTCATCCGACGCTCGATCCTTGCCTGGCTCCTGCAGCGGCTTCCCTTTTCACAGGCAAGAAACGGCTACTCACAATGAGGTTGTACGTTGGAAATCTGTCGGGTCAGACGACCGAGCAGCAGCTTGGCGAACTGTTCACCGAGCACGGAGCGGTGACGTCGGTCAAGGTGGTCATGGACGCGGCGACCGGCCAGTCACGCGGCTTCGGCTTCGTCGAAATGAGCGAGGACGGCGCGCGGGTCGCCATGGCGGCGCTCAACAACAAAAACGTCGGCGATCGCCAGCTCACCGTCAGCGAAGCACGCGCCCGGCCTGCGAAGGTCGGATCGCGGCGATAACCGCTTCGACTCGAAGCACCCCCCCCAACCCCAGCAAGTGAACCCCGCGCCGCGAACGGCGCGGGGTTTTCATTGATGAGTCTCGCCGACGCAGTGGAGGAACCGGCAGCTCATAGGTCTTCAAGTGCCACGCTACACTGCGCACGATGGAAGGCGATGTCGGCCTGTACCACATTCCCGGATTCTACGAGCCCTTCAACGCGATCAGTCACCTCATCGCGGCGGCGCTGTTCTTCGGTTTGGGGTGGAAGCTGGTGCGGCGGGGGGATAGGGGGGGGCGCGGGCATCGCGCGGGCGCGGTGCTCCTGGGCATCTACTCCATCGCCTGCGTGTTCCTGTTTTCCATGAGCGCCGGGTTTCACATGATGCAGCGCGGCGGGACCGCCGGCCGCGTGATGGAGCGCCTGGACCACGGCGCGATCTTCGTGCTGATCGCGGGCACCTTCACCGCTGTGCACGGAATCATGTTCCGCGGCTGGTTCCGATGGCTGCCGCTGACGATCGTGTGGGTCGTCACGGGCGCGTTGATCACGCTCAAGACGGTGTTCTTCGAGCGCTTGCCGGAATGGCTTGGACTGACGTTCTATCTCGGCCTGGGTTGGTCGGTGGCGCTGACGGCGATTCCGATTTTTCGCCGCCACGGCATTCGATACCTTGCGCCGCTGATCTATGGCGGCATCGCCTATTCCATCGGCGCGTCGATGGAGTTCATGGGCTGGTTCACGCTGATCCCCGGCGTGATCCATGCGCACGAACTCTGGCACATCACGCTTCTGGCCGGGGCGCTGCTGCACTGGCGGTTCGTGTGGAACGTCGCGGGCGACGAGCGATTGACCGAGCCGGCGGCCAGGGGCGGCCGGTACGGAGGCGGGATTGGTTCGATCCGGCGATCTCCTCCCACCGAGTCCTGAGCCCTGCCCATTCGCCATGCCGAGCCCATCAGGTCCGGCATGGGGCCGGGAATTGGAACTTTTCGCTTGCATTCTGACGGGAAAGAGCTATAACGCGCGGTGAGAAGGGAGTTCCCTGGAGGCTTTCTGGTTGAACTCTCTTGAACGAGGAGTCATCAAAATGTTCACCACGATGCGTTGCTGCGTTGCCGCACTGGCGATCTTCTGCGCGCTCATGCTGGCGACTTCTTCTTCACAGGCCGAGTTTATCGCGCTCGGAAACAGCGGCTGGGAATACGACGCTACGGGCAGCGGCCTCAAAGTCGCTCACTTCGGCACAACCGGCGCGACAACAACCTTCACGGTCAGCGGGAACATGCGCAGCCTTGAACCACTGGTTATCCAGTTTCAGACGATGGCGAACTTCACCGAGGTCGAGCGCTTCTTCATGATGGATCTCAGCTTGACCAACACCCATCCCACGAGCACTTGGACGGGGTTCACGATCGACACCGCCGACGCCTTCGATCAGGTGGAGGGCAACGCGTTCCATCCGGTCTGGGCGCACATTCACCCCGAGCACAACGTCGGTGGCGGGCCGAATTACGGCCCGTTCGCCAACCACTCCCCGTTTGGAGGAACCGGAGTGCCGGAAATGCACTTGTCCGGCGGCACCGTCGCGCCCAGCGCCACCTTCAACGCTCAGCGCATCCGACTCCATGACATGGCAAACATCGATGGAGAGGCCGGCATCATGGCATTTGACCTGATTCTGACGCCATCACGGGCAGTACCCGCACCCGGGTCGCTGGCGCTGCTGGCGTGTTGCGGGCTGATGCAAAAACGGCGAAGGCGACGGTAGCGCGATTCCCGCCAAGTTGACCTGCTTTCCTACGTGATGGAGATGGGGCAACGCGTCGCGCCGGTCACAGCGGCCTGCTGGCGTTGCCGCCGCATGCAAGTCGGCGGTTTGCGCCTCAGGAGGTGGCCCGGGGGGAGCGGAGTCATCGCGCCCCGGCGTCGATGCCGTCGCGGGCGAGTTCATCGCGGGCTGCGGGTCGGGCGACGGTGCCTGAGGGGTGGTCGTACCATCGCATCGAGCTTGAAGGGGGGAAGGGGGGGGCCGCCGATGCCGACGTGTGCGCTGCGTGACCTGCATGCGCGGGCCGGGCCTGCGCGTCATCGGCGCTTCGCACCTGCAGGACCGTGAACATGCCGCCCATGGTGATGGAGCCGAAGGGGCCGTGCCCGCCGAGCATGGGGATGCTGTTTTCGGGCACGCTCATGTGGCCGGACTCGACGTGTTCGCCCATGTCGCCCATGCCTCGGTGGCCCATGGTCATGTATCGCGGCAGCAGGGGCCTGATGCGCGCATCGAGGCCTGTGGCATCGACGCCGATCATGTTGGGGAACCTGTGGCCCATTTGGTTCATGGTGTGATGCAGCATGTGGCAGTGCAGCGCCCAGTCGCCGGGCTGGTTGGCGGTGAACTCGAAAGTTCGCGTGCTGCCGGCGGGGACAAGCACAGTGGTTTCGGGCCATTGCGCCGACGGCGGAATCTGCCCGCCGTCGGTTTGCGTGACGCGGAACTGATAGCCGTGCAGATGGATGGGATGGTGGTTGTTGACGCTGCCGTTGGCCAAGCGAATGCGCACGCGATCGCCGAGGGCTGCGTGCAGCGGCTCGGTGGCGGGGAATGCCTTGCCGTTGAAGGTGAGGAGGTTGAAGTCGAGCATTTCGAGCGGGTTGGGTCGATAGGTGCCGGGGTCGATGCGCCACTCGCTGAGCATGATGGCGTAGTCGCGGCCCCCCCCTTTATGTTCGGATTCGCGGGAATGGGGGGGGCGGGGCGGGTGGGGGGGGTGGATGATGAAGAGGCCCATCATGCCCATCGCCATCTGGATCATCTCATCGTGATGCGGGTGATAGAAGTGCGTGCCGTGCTGGACGAGCGGGAATTCATAGACGAAGGTTTCGCCGGGCTGGATGAGCGGCTGCGTGAGGCCGGCGACGCCGTCCATGCCGTTGGGGAGGATCACGCCGTGCCAGTGGACGCTCGTGGCTTCGGGCAGGTGGTTGGTGACGTAGATGCGCACGCGGTCGCCTTCGACGGCCTCGATGGAGGGTCCGTGGACGCGGCCGTTATAGCCCCAACAGCGGCCCCGCAGACCCGGCGCGAACTCGTGATCGACCTCCTCGGCGACAAGGTGAAAAACCTTGACGCCATCGACGAGCTTCCAGGGCAACGCGAGGCCGTTGGGCGTGACCACGGGCGTGTAGTCGATGTCGGGTTGAGCGGGGGCCGGTGAGGGGGGGGACGGGAGAGGTTGGCGATGTTGGTCGTGATCATGCTGGTGCGATGCGGAGTCGGCGGAGGCGCGAGGAGGACCAAGGGCGGCGATCGCCGCGAGGGCCGCGGACGATGAGACGACCATTTCGCGCCGAGTGATGCGTGAATGGCTTGTGTTCATCAGTGATTCTCCCTCGTCGCGGGCTGCGATGAGAAATGCCCATCGCCTGGATCGTCGTCGCCCGGCGATCGAATCGCGACCAGGCGACCGGCGAGCAGTTGGTCGAGGTCGCTGCGCGCGAGCCAGTAGTCGCGCAAGGCGCGAACATAATCGCGGCCGGCGTCGATCTGACTTCGTTTGGCGGCCAGCAGTTCGAGCGGGCCAAGCTGCATGGCGTTGTATTGCAATTGCGCCTGCTCGACCGTCTCCTGCTGCAGCGGCAGCAACACGTTCTGGAAGTATTCGACGCGCCGGCGGCTGGCGATCGCACGGTGAAGCGACGCCCGCGCCGCGGCGCGGACTTC
>CAZLDF010000331.1:0-7477 GCA_964558095.1 uncultured Isosphaeraceae bacterium
TGACCTGTGCCGGGCGATCGCCGACGGCCCCGGCTCGTCCGCGTGGAAGCAGCACGTGCAATCGCGCGTGGCCGAGCACTTGCTTGCTTCGCTGCACCGGTTGGGCGCCGATTTTGACGACTTCGACGACGATCCCGCCGCGTATCGCTGGGACATCTCCGCGGGCGACCCAATGCAAGGTCTTCAGCCGCGCGCGACGCATGGAATCATCATCTTCGTCCGCGGCGCGCCGAGCCTCGGCCTGCGCGTGTTCCAACACGACTCGACACAAGAAGTCGAACTGCTCGGCACGTTCGATCCCGGGGCGAACTCGACTGCGCCTTGAATCGGGGTTCAGCGGCTGGCGCGCCCGCGCTGATACTTGAGATTCCCCGCGATGTGCTTGTCATAGTACGACAGGTCCCATCGGCGAATGGCGTCGTCGCGACCGGCGGAGAGCAGCGACTTGCCGCCGTCGATGAACGCCAGCGAGAACACCATGTCGTCGTGCCCGGGCAGGGTCGCCAGGCACCGGCCGCTGGCGATGTCCCACAGCCGGATCTCGCCGCTGCGCCCGCTGGAGGCGATCATCGACGCGTCCGGGTTGAAATCCAGCGCGAAGACGTCCTGCTGATGCCCGCTGAGCACCAGCGGCGCCGCGATGGGCGCGTCGTCGCGCAGGGGCCACAAGCGCACCGCGCCGTCTTCGCCGCCGGATGCGAGCATCGAGCCGTCCGGGCTGAAGCGGACGATGCGCGTGGGCGTGTCGCGCGGCGAGATCTGCGTCAACGTGTCGTCGCGCGTGTCCAGAAGCATCACGCCTTCAGCGGACATGAACGCCAGCGCGATGAAGCGGCCATCGCGACTCCAATCGACCGACGGCAGGCGATAGGTTTCGAACGCGTGCTCCGAAAGCACGTGGCCGCTGCTCGCGTCAAAGATTCGCAGTCGCAGATCGTCGCCCACCGCTGCGATGCGCGAACCGTCGGGCGACAGCGCCAGGGCGTTGATCTGCGCGACGTTGGGCGAGTGCGCGCCGCCTGGTTTCAGCTTGTGAGGCGGCCCGATGGCGCGCCCGCCTTCCAACTGCCAGATGCACACGAGGCCGTCGTAGGACGAGGACACAAGGAATCTTCCGTCGGGGCCGAACGCGACGGATGAAACGTGCGTGCTGTGTTCCCGCAGCTCCTGCAGGATCGCGCCGGTTGCGGGATCGAGCAAGCGTACGACGGGATTTTCGTCGCCGTAGCACGCAGCCAGCGTGGTTCCGTCAGGGCTCATGCGCATGTTGAACACGGTGCCGGTGTGCCCGGGCCAGTTCGTCGCGCAGCGCCACGGCTGCGCTTCCCAGATGCACAAGCGCCCATCGCGACCGGCCGAGAGCAGACGCGAGCCGTCGGCGCTGAAGCACGATGCGTTGACGGTGCTGTGGTGACCGGCATATTCAGCGATCACCGCGCCGCTGGGAATCTCATACAGCCTTATCGCTTTATCGACGCTGCTCACCGCGAGCAGATAGGGCTCGACCGCCGTCGGATGGAAATCCATCTGCGTAATCCAGCCCTTGGCCTGGCGAAGCGTCGCCGCGGGCTGTCGCGTCGTCAGGTCGAACACCGTCACGTGCGTGTGGTTGGAATCGACGGCGACATAGCGGCCGTCGTGCGAGACGGCCACGACGCTGAACCCGCGATTCGAGCCGGTCCACTCATGCTCCACCAGACCCGATTGCAAGTTCCACAGTTCGAGCCGGCCGTCGCGACGCGCGACGAACAGCGAGTTGCCGTCCGGCGCGACCACCATCGTGCGCACCGGCGGCATCGATTCCGTTGAAATGGCGCGCACGAGCGCCGCGGTTTCGATGTCGCGCTCCTCGATTCCGAATGCTCCGACGCAAATGAATCGTCGATTGTCAGGCGTGAAGGCGATCGTGTGCAGTTCGCGGCTGCGGTATTGGTGCAGCAGCCGCAGCGAATCGGCGGGCCGATCGATGTCCCACGCGAAGAGCAGGCCGTCCGCGCATTCGCCGATCACGCCACGGCCCGCGGGTCGCAGGAACGCGCGGTGGATGGCGCGGCCGTCCGGCGTGGGAATGGCGCGCGTGGCGTCGCTCGCGAAGTCGAAGAGCTGCGTCGCGCCGCCGCCGACGTCGTTGAGCAGCGCCCAGCGACCGTCGTCGCTGGTTTCGATCCAACTGACGTTCAAAGCGGAGTGGGCCGCGGAATGGATGCAGGGCTGGCGGCCGTAGGCTTCCCACAGCGCCCAGCGCGTGGCGCGGTCCTCCCGATCGATGAACTGCGGCCAGATGAGCTGCTCCGCCATGCCGAGGTTGCCCGACATCGACATCAGACGGCCGCGCTCGATGTTGCTGTGCCGCAGCGACCGGGCGAGTGCGGAGCGTTCCTCCGCCAGGCGCGAGGCGAGGATCGTCGCGGTGATCGCGAACGCCGACAAGAGCGTGACGAAGATCGTCCCCGCGGCCAGCAGCTTGCGATGGCGCACCATGTTCTTGCGCAGGACGTACCAGCCGCTGTCGGCCTTGGCGAGAATGGCCTGGCCGGCGAGGTAGCGCCCGATGTCGGCGTGCAGGTCGCCCGCGGACTGGTATCGCCGCTCCGCTTCCTTCGAAAGCGCCTTGAGCACGATCGTGTCAAGTTCGTCGTTGATCAAGGCGTTGCGCCGTGATGGGGGGGGCGGGGGCTCGGTCGTGATTCGCCGAATGACTTCCGACATCGCGCCGCTGGTGTCGTAGGCGTGTTCGTCGGCGAGCAGTCGGTAGAGGATCATGCCCAGCGCATAGACGTCTGTGCGCGTGTCGGGCTTGGCGCTGGAGTGCGATATCTGCTCTGGCGCTGCGTAAGCGATGGTGCCCATGAATTCCGCCGTTGCCGTGACATGCGGCCCCCCCCCGCCGCCGCCCGCTACGGCCCCCGCGCCCTGCGCATCGAGCAGCTTCGCCAGGCCGAAGTCCAGCAGCTTCGGCGTTCCGTCGGCGGTGACGAGGATGTTGCCGGGCTTGAGGTCGCGATGGATCACCAGTTTCTGGTGCGCGTGCTGGACCGCCTGGCAGACCTTGAGAAACAAGAGCAGCCGCTCGCGCACGGAGAGTTTGTGCTGCTGGGCATAGGCGTCGATGGGCAGGCCCTCGACGTACTCCATGACGAAGTACGGCCGGCCGTCGTCGGTGCTGCCGCCGTCGATCAGCCGCGCGATGTACGGGTGATCGAGCGTGGCGAGCACCTGGCGTTCGATCTGGAATCGCCGGGCCAGTTCATCGCGGCGCGCGGTCGAGGAGCCGAAGAGGCGCCGCCGCACGAGTTTGATCGCGACTTGCTTCTGGAATGCGTCGTCATCGCGCCCGGCGAGGTACACCGCGCCCATGCCCCCGGCGTCGATGACGCGGGTGATGCGATAGGCGCCCAGGCGCTGGCCGACGGGATCGGTGAGGTCGCCCTGGGTGTCCAGTTCGAGCACGCGCGAGGCCCCGCCGTGGGCGGGCGCGTCGAGGAAGTCGGCGTTGTCTTCGTGCGCGCTGAGCAGCGACGTCACTTCGCGCAGCAGTTCGTGGTCGCCGTTGACCGCCCCGCGCAGGAAGCCGGTGCGATCGCCCCGCGGCCGCTCCAGCGCCGCGTGGAAGAGTTCGTCGATCTGTGACCAGCGCTCGGGTTGCATGGCGATTCATCACCACGGAGACACGGAGACTTGAGTCCTGGATTTGCAATCTGAGATTTGAGAATTGAGATCTGGTGATCTGGTGACCTGGTGATCTGGTGATTGAACGAAACGGCGATGCAATCTTCGATGATTCGTCGCCTCTCTTCAATCCCCCTATGTTGTCTCCGTGCCTCCGTGTCTCCGTGGTTTTCTTCTGCTTCTTACTAGGTGGACTCACCGTTCAATTCGCGCAGCAGAAACGCGCGTGCCGTGGTCCAGTCGCGTTTGACCTGCGCGGGCGAGAGGTCGAGGATGCGCGCGGTGTCGTCGATCGAGAACCCGCCGAAGTATCGAAGCTGAACGACCTGTTCCTTGCGCTCGTCGAGTTTGCCGAGCTTTTCGAGCGCGGCGTCGAGCGCGACGAAATCGGGTTCATCATGGGTGATGGCGTCGGCGGCTTCGAGCGTGACTCTGGTCATCGCCCCTCCGCCGCGCTTGAGCCGCATGCGATCGCGCGCGTGATTCACCAGCACGCGCCGCATGGCCCGCGCTGCGACGCGATAGAAATGCGCCCGGCTCTCCCAGCGCGAGTCCGGCTGGTTCACCAGCCGCAGGAACGCTTCGTGGACCAGGGCAGTCGGCTGGAGGGTGTGGTCGCGGCGCTCGTCGGCGAAATACGCCCCAGCGAGCTGGCGCAGCTCGTCATACACCAGCGGCAGCAGCTTGGACGCCGCGGACGTGTCGCCGCCGGTCAGGTCGCCCAGCAGGCGCGTGACTTCCTCGTGGCCGCAGGAGCCCATTTTGCACATTCCTCTTCGAGCACCAACCGGAAATCGGCGATTCGATGAGCCGACTCCGCCGGGGACGGGGCCAATCTCTTCGAAGTCGCTCCCCGCCGGCCCGCCCATTCTAGCGAACGGGTCAGCCGGGCCGGGGGCGAATTCAGGCGGCGAGAGCTCCCTGTGCGGGGCGGAGCCTTCCTGGAAAAGGAGTGCACACAATGAACAGCTCGAAAAACCGCGTTCCGCGACCATTCTCAGGCCTGCTTTTGGCTTGCGGCGCTATCGTGGCGATCACCTTCGCGGCCGCCGATACGGCCTTAGCGGGCAAGGCGCCAGGCAAGGGCGCCGACCCCGGGCGCGGCGCGGGCGGCGGCCCGGTCTATGTCTACGGCCTGCCGCACGCCGCCATGGGCGGCGCATCGCTCTCGCTCACGCCCGACAACCGGCTCTCGATCGACAACATCGGCTCATCCGGTCAGGACGGCGTGTCGATCGCGCTCGGCGAGTCGCGCGGCTGCGCGATGGCGATCGAAATGCCCGAAGCGGGCGCGTGGCCTGATGCCGCAATGGTGTGCATGGGCAGCATCGAAGTGCACGTGGACATGACGGAGACGACAAATGGAGACGTGGGCCTCTCGTTGACTTTCCCGCCCGGCCAGGAACCGGAGTGCGTGCACGTGGAGCTTCGCAACGGCGACACGCTTGTGGACAGCCGCGAGTATGCGCTGCCCTTGCCGTCAGTTGTGGTAACCGGCGAGTTCGGCCTCATCAGCGGCCAGCCGGCGATCGTCGAGAACAAGAAGGGCTTGCTGGTTGACTTCCAGGTCATCGGGACGCAGGCCGAGCCGCGACCGATGGCGCTGACCGGCTCGGCGACGGGCCCGGTGCTGGCCACGGCGTGGTACGTCAAGTTTGATGGGGTTGAAGGTGAATCCATTGATCAGGTCAGCGTCCTCGCATCGAACATGCCTGGCGACGTGCTGGTCATCGATGATGAGTGGCTCGCATCCAGTTCCGGCACCGGCAACGTGCAGGAAGAACTGATGGTGAGCGCCGAAGGCGATGCGCACATGACCAGTTCGTGCGGCGTGAACCTGTGCGCGCTCTGCCCGTTGTGCTGTCCTCCGATTCCGCTGGAAACGGCCTGCGGCGTGACGGTTGACAACCTTGGCTCATCGGGCCAGGACGGCGTGACATTCACCTGCAAACCATGGGGCAGCCCGTGGTTTGTCAGCGATCTGCGCTTCGCCACCAGCCCCATCGTCATGAACGGCAACGGCGACATCATCCAGTTGTCGGCGACGGGCACGTTCAGCGGCATGACGAGCAGCCCTCTGGGCGAATGCAGCTTGGTTCACAATGCGGCGCTTGGCCGCGAAATCATTCGCGCTGACTACACCGCGCTCGGCTCGACGGACGTGACGCTGACGGTGTATAGCAACGGCGCGCTGGTCGGCAGCGAAACCGCGATGGGCGGGCCGGGCGCCGTCGTCGGCATGCTCGAAGCGGGACCCGCCGGCCTGCGCTTGACGGGCTGCGGCAAGCTTGGCGGTACGCTGCCGTGCTTCTACATGGAAATGGATGAACCGTTCACGCTGCACACCAACGGCGGCTTGGCGTTTGCCGGCGATGAACTTCGCGTTGTTGTCGCGAGCGCCGTTGGTGAAGTGTCCGCGGTGGACTCGTTCGGCATTCGCAGCAACTTGTTCCCATTCACGGTGAACCGCGTGTTCAGCGTGGATAACAACGATCTGCCCGTGCTGTTTAACGGCACGGTACATCGGCCGCTCGGGCAAGCGCAGCTTGCCGCGGCGGACCTCGATGGCGACGGATCGAGCGAGCTGACAGTCTCGAACATCGGCTCGTCGGGCCAGGACGGCGTGTCGGTCGATCTTGGGCAGGCGGAAGGCGTGCAATGGAATTACTGCTGCTTCGGCAATAATCCCAATGACGTCTGCTCCATCCGTTTCGACAACTACGATGATCAATGCCCGACGTGCCCGGGCGGCCTCGTGAGCCAGACGACTTTCACCGCAGCGCCGCCGCCGGCATCGGGAACTTATCAAGTCTCGGCGTACTGGACGAGCTCCGCATCGCGCTCCGTGACGTTGCTCTCAGCGGACGATGAGGTCATTCGAACATTCACGTGGACGCAGGCTGACGGCCCATTCTCGGTTTATGGCGACCCCGGCGAGACGCTTGAACTGACGAAGTACTCCGACAAAACCACGGCGAGGCTGTTCGAGTCTCGCGAATCTCTGATCGAGTTGGTGGTGGTGATCGCGGTATTGGCTCGCGGCCCCGCGCCTGATCCGGGCGGACCGGTGACGGTCGAGGACCCCGATGGCATCGCAACCTCGGGCGTGAGTTCCATCATCATCCAAACCTGCCAGCAGCCGTGGCGGTCGAATGGTTCGGTCACGCGCGCGTGCATGACTGCGATGACGCACCCTGCGTGCGCGCCGTGCACGATGTCGATGACGATGACGGCCAGCCGGATTCTGCAGTTTGATATTCCGATGCGCGGTCTGGGAGACGCACAAGTTCATGGCGAGGTGTGCCCAACCGCTGTCCCCGACGTGGTCGAACGCCGGCTGCCGGTTCGCAATCTCGGCTCGTCGGGTGAAGACGGCGTGGAGATCGACCTGCGGCAGTGGAGAGACCAGGACGATGACTGCGACAGCGTTGATGACGTCGAAGACGTCGGCGGCTTCGACATGACGATTGGCAGCATCAACGATGCGGATCTTCAGAACGACTCGCTGACGATTCGCGGCGAACTCGGCGGCGTGCCCGACAGCGAGATCGTTACGCTGTCCTCGCCGGTTGGCCCGGGTGGCCGCACGTTTTTCCTCGCGGTCAGTTCGTTTCTCGGCGATGCGGAACTGCGCGTGCAGATTCTCGATTCCGACGGCGTGATTCTCGATCAACTCGGCGGCCTGCCGCCGGGGCCGGTGCTGACGATGGAGAGCGTCTCGTTCACGTACGCCAAAATCGAGTGGAACTACATCCCGCAGGAAGAACGCGCCTCATCGGTTGACGGGCTGATCTTCCGGTTCAGATGG
>CAZLDF010000332.1:0-3126 GCA_964558095.1 uncultured Isosphaeraceae bacterium
GTCGATCCCGCGACCGAACGCATCGACTACGATGCGTTGCGCCAGCAGGCGCTGAAGCTGCGGCCGGCGCTTTTGGTCGGCGGCAGCAGCGCCTACCCGCGCGCCTGGGACTTTTCCGCCATGGGCGCGATCGCGCGTGAACTTTCGATTCCGCTGTTGATCGACATGGCACACTTCGCCGGACTCGTGGCGGCGGGACTGCACCCCGATCCAATGCCGCATGCGCAGCTGGTCACGACGACGACGCACAAGACCCTGCGTGGTCCACGCGGCGGTCTGATCCTCACCAACGACGAGGAAGCGGCCAAATCCGCCAATAAGTGGAATTTTCCCGGCACACAGGGCGGACCATTCATCCACATCATCGCCGCCAAGGCGGTGTGTTTCCTCGAGGCCCAGAGCGAGAAATTCCGCTCCGATCAGCGTCGAACCGTCGAGAATGCCAAGCGGCTGGGCGAAGTGCTGGTGCAGCGCGGGCTGCGCCTGGTGAGCGGTGGCACCGACACGCATCTGTTGCTCGTGGACCTGACTCCGAAGCGACTGACTGGAAAGGTCGCCGAAGCCATCCTCGAACGGGTCGGAATCACCGTGAACAAGAACACGATCCCGTTCGACAAAGAGAGCCCCTTCGTCACGAGTGGCATTCGCATCGGCACACCCGCGATGACCACTCGGGGCATGACGCCGCGCGAGATGGAGACGATCGGCGACATCATCGATCGGGCCCTGACCGCCGGGCTCGACAGCCCGGAGCTGACGAAGCTGCGCGCGCGGACACAGGAACTCTGCGACGCATTTCCGCTGTATCCCGAGTTGAGCCTGGACTGAACCATGCGTTGTCCGGCTTGCGGTCACGCGGCAGACCGGGTCGTAGATAGCCGTGGCGCGCGCGACGGCGAAGCGATCCGCAGGCGGCGCGAATGCGTGAGCTGCGGCAATCGCTTCACGACCTACGAATCGATCGAACGCGCGCCGCTTCTCGTCGTCAAGCGGGACGGTCGTCGGGTTCCGTACGAGCGTGAGAACATCCTCACCGGGTTGATGGCCGCATGCCAGAAGCGTCCGATCAGTCGAGAGCAGATGGATGCACTCGTCGAGCGCGTCGAGGGTCAGATTTTCTCGCGGGCTCGCGACGAAGTCAGCTCCGTCGAGATCGGTGAATTGGTGATGTCGGAATTGGAGGACCTCGACGAAATCGCCTATGTTCGGTTCGCTTCGGTCTATCGCAGCTTTCGCAATCTGAATCAGTTCATGGACGAGCTACGTACGCTGCTCGACCGGCAAGAGGGCGGTCGCGCGGGGGGCGATGACCATGTCGGCTGAGACTTCCAAGGAGATGTCGATTCTCGAGCATTTGGCGGAACTGCGTCGGACGCTCTTCGTGGCCGTCTTGATCGCCATCGTCGCGACGGTGCTGGCCTGGATCTTCAGCGATCAGCTGGTGGAGCTGATCTTAGCGCCTGCAGTCGAAGCCGCCGGCCAGCCGCTTTACTTCACCAAACCGGGCGAGGCCTTCCTCCTCAAACTAAAGGTCTCCGTCGTCGCAGGACTATTCTTCGTGCTGCCATTGATCTTGATGCGCGCCTACGCATTTATTCTGCCGGGGCTGCTCGAGCGCGAGCGCCGCCTCGTCACGCCCCTGCTTTTGGCCACGACACTGCTCTTCTACACCGGCGTCCTGTTCTGTTTCTTCGTCCTCATGCCCATGATGATGCGCTTTTTCCGCAGTTTCGAGACCGAGTCGATGGTCGTCTGGTGGACAGCAGGCGAGTATTTCAGCGTCGTGATGAACCTGGCACTCGCCTTTGGCCTCTTGTTCGAACTCCCGGTCGTGGTCTTCGTCTTGAGTTGGGCCGGCGTGGTGGCGCCCTCGACGCTGCTGAAAGGCTGGCGCTATGCACTCGTCATCATCCTGATCGTTGCGGCCGTCTTGACGCCCCCCGATGTGCTCAGTCAGGTCGTGTTGGCCGCGCCCGTCATGCTCTTGTACCTGCTGAGCTGCGTCGTCTCGCTGCTGGTCGTCCGGCGGCGGCGGCGAAGCTCCTGAGGCGCAGAACGCAATCGCGTTGACAGGCCGGCGGGCGCGAGTTATACATTGCTTCGCTTCACGAACTCGTTTTTTCGCACGCAGTTGCGCTGGGTTGCGAGGTCCCCGGGGCCGTACGGCGGTGATCGGGTCCGGCGCGGTCCGCGCGCCGAAAGGTCGAACGTGCCGCTGGCCGGGGAAGACCGCGTCAAACTGGACTCGCTGCAGGAGTTGATCGCCGCGGACTTGGCCGCCTTCGAGGCCGAGTATCGGCGGCTCCTGAACGGCGAGCTGCCGCTCTTGACCGAAATCTCGGATCATCTCAAGCGCGGGCAGGGCAAGCGCTTCCGGCCGACGCTGCTCTTGATCGCCGCCAAGCACGGTGCGTCCGATCCCGAAGCCGTGTTCGCCGCGGCCTGCATCGAATTGGTCCACACAGCGACCCTGGTCCACGACGATTTCATCGACGAGGCCGAGACGCGGCGCGGTTTGCCGACCGTTAATGCACGGTGGGGGCAGAGCGCAGCGCTCATCATGGGCGACTTCCTGTATAGCAAGGTCTTCGCGCTCTTGACGGCGCGCGGCATGCACGAAGAACTGACGATTCTGGCGCGCGCGACGCATTCGATGAGCATCGCCGAAATGATGCAGCTCGAGCGGCGCCGGAAACTGGATCAGTCGGAGGACGATTACCTCGCGGTGATTCGGCGCAAGACGGCGAGTTTGATCGAGGCGGCGTGCGAGATGGGTGCGCTGGCGAATCCAAAACTGAAAGACGAACGAGCACGGTTGGCTAACTTCGGACTCAACGTGGGCATGGCATTCCAGATCATCGACGACGTTTTCGACTATGAGGGCGATCTGCGCCGGCTCGGCAAACCGGTGGGGGGAGATTGGCGCGAGGGCCGCATCACCCTGCCTTTCATCGCCGCCTGGCGCCAAGCGGGCGACCGCCGTCGCTCGAGCATTCTCGATGCCATGCAGGACGATCCGGACGGCGCTACACTGTGGCCGCAGGTCTGTGCGTTTGTTCACGAGAACGGCGGAGTCGAGGTCGCCTACGAACGGGCCCGGCAGTACGGCGCATTGGCGAAGGAAGC
>CAZLDF010000333.1:0-3030 GCA_964558095.1 uncultured Isosphaeraceae bacterium
CCGCCAGTCTGTGACGGCGGCGCGCGCGACCGCCGCGTGGAACACTTCGGGATACTTGAGAATGCCGAGCGCAGCCATGTAGCCGCCATACGAGTGCCCGAAGATTCCCACGCGCGTCGAATCGATGTACGGGCGCTGGCAAACGGATTGCACGGCCGCGATCTGGTCGGCGAGATCGACCTCGCCGAGCTTGAGATACGTCGCGCCCTCGAACGCCTTGCCGCGGTTGGGCGTTCCGCGGTTGTCGATCACCGCGATGACGAAGCCGTAGTCGCAGTTGGCGTTGCCCTGCGTGAAGCGGTTGCGCACGCGCTGCGAGTGCGGCCCGCCATACACGTCAATGACAAGGGGATACTTCCGCGATTCGCGGAAGTCCGATGGCTTGTAGAGGATGCCGTAGAGGTCGGTCGAACCGTCGGCGGCCTTGCAGGTGAACAATTCCGCCGGCGTCGAATCGACGGTGCGCGCGCCGCGCGCCAGCTCGGCGATCTCCCGGCCCGCCATGTCGTACGCGATCGTCCGCGGCGGCGTATCCACCGTCTCCAATCGTGCCGTGAAGTGTTTCAGGTCGGGCGCGAGACTGAACGCGGAATGGTCCATTGATCGCGGCGTCAGTCGCGTTTGCCCGTATCCATCCAACCGCACGCGATGAAGCTGCGTGTTGAGCGGCAGTTCATCGCTGTAAGCAGTGTAGTAGAGCCAGTCATCACGTTCGTCGATGTGGAGAATGCCTGCGACGGGATAGTCGCCCGCTGTGACCGGGCAGATCAGTTCGCCGTCGATGGAGCGAAGTTCGTATTGCGCAAAGCCGCTTCGCTCGGTTTCCCAGAGAAACCGGCGGCCATCGCGGAGGAATCGCATCGTCGGGCGGTTGTTCTGCCAGGTTTCCTGCGTTTCGGTGACGATGGTTCGCGTCGCGCCGGTGTCCACGTTCGCCGCGAGGACCGTGAGCACGTTCTGGTGGCGATTGGTGTGGCTGAAGATGAGTTCGTCGCCATCAGGAGAGAATCGGACGTTGTAGATGTAGGAATTCTCGTCGCCTCCGCCGTCAACGTGAATGAGGCTGCCGCGCTCGATGTCGTAGATGAGCAGGCGCGCGACGGGATTCGGTTCGCCGGCTTTGGGATAGCCTTCGGTCAGCAGCGCCGTGCGCGTGGTCGTGAGGTCGCTGACGAGATGAAAATCCGGCACGTGGCGCTCGTCGAACTCGTAGAACGCGAGTTTCGTTGAATCAGGCGACCACCACATGGCGTCGTTCTGGTCGAGTTCTTCGCCATAGACCCAGCTTGCAGTGCCGTAGCGGAGTTTGCGGTGGCCGGCGGTGGTCACGCGGACTTCGCGATCGCTTGCGGCGTGGCGCAGCACGACGTTCCAGTCTTCGCACACGGCGACCCACTCTTCGTTCGGCGAGGTTTCGCGCATCGCCTGGCGGCCGCGTCCGGGAAACCCGCCGCGCCCGCGTCGCGGTTCGTTGAGCGAGAGTTCGCCGTCGTAGTCGGCGTCGGCGCCGCGGATTCGTCCGGTCGTGAGATCGCACGCCAGCGCAACCTTGTCGCGAGTGAAGAAAAGCGTCCAGCCGTCTTTGGACCAGCGCACGCGCTCGATCGACCCGCCGGGATCGCGAGTGCGCAGTTGCGCCTGTAGCAGCTCGACCGCGGCGTGGCGCTCCTCGAACGCGGCCGCGACAGCCGCGGACGCGCCCGGCTGCTTCGTCGGCGCGGCGCAGGACGTCAGAAAGACCAGGACCAGACTGGTTAGAGCGGCTGACAAGACAGTGGCACAGGCGTCTCGCCTGTGATCGCATCTTCGGCCTCGACGGCCGAAGGTGCGATAGCGGACGGCAATCCGTTTCATTGTGTGGGGCGTCCTGGACGCAATTGGTCGTTTCAAGCGAATCTCTCCGTGAGGAGTCCGCCGTGTCGGCACAAACCGTACAGAATACCGCATCGACCCCGCTCGGCTGCGGCCGGCGTCTGCGAGGCGGCGGATTCCTTTGCCGTCCGCCATCGATGCTTCGGCCATCGGGGCCGAAGCATCGATCACAGGCGAGACGCCTGTGCCACTGCGCGAGACGCCTGTGGCACTGCGCGAAGCGCCTCTGCCACTCGTGTGCGCTCACCCGATGCGCGTGACCTTCTGAAAGTACAGCATGCGTTCGTCGATGTCCTTGCGCGAGATGGACGCCAGACGATCGAGGGAAAACGACTCGATGACGAAGCTGGCGGTGACGGTCGCCCACGCCATTGCGGTCTGAATGGTTTGAAAATCGGTGTTGCCGGTCGCGGCGATGTGGCCCATCATTCCGCCTGCGAACGCGTCGCCGGCGCCGGTGGGATCGACCACCTGGTGCATCGCCGCGGGGAACGCGGGAACGACGGCGATCTCGTCGCCGCGCAGCAGGATCGCGCCGTGCTCGCCCTTCTTGATGACGACGAACTTCGGCCCCATTTCGAGGATCTTCCGCCCGGCGGTGATGACGTTGGGCTCGTCGGTGAGTTGCTCGGCCTCGGAATTGTTGGCGAAGAAACCGTCGAGCTTCCCGAGCAGCGCCAGCAATTCATCGCGGGCGATGCGGATCCACAGGTCCATCGAGTCGGCGACCGCGAGCCTGCGGTTCGGAAACTGTTCAAGCAGATCGAACTGGACCGCGGGATGGGTGTTGGCGAGGAAGACGTACTTGCTGTCGCGGAACGCCGCGGGGACGGCGGGGGGGGGCTCCTCCAGCACGCCGAGCTGCGTGAACAGCGTGTCGCGATTGTTCATGTGGCTGTGATAGCGCCCGCCCCAGGCGAATGTCTTCGACTGCGACCGCACGTCCAAGCCTCGCAGATCGATTCCCCGAAAGCTTTCGAGCTTCCTTCGATGCTGCGCCGGCCAGTCGCCCCCGACCGCGGCGACGACGCGCACCGGCGCGTGAAACGACGCCGCCGCTGCGAAGTAGGCGCACGACCCGCCCAGCACGCCTTCGACCGACTCCCGCGCGGTGTGAACCGTGTCGATCCCGATGGTTCCCGTGACGATCAGCGACAT
>CAZLDF010000334.1:0-3540 GCA_964558095.1 uncultured Isosphaeraceae bacterium
GCCCCAGCAACAGGCGCGCGATCGAACACTCCGGCAGATCGTCGCGCTCGTTGGAAGTTTGACTGTCGTCGAGCGTGCCGTGCAGCGGCGTGCGGCGGTGGGAATCGATCGCGGCTGGGTCGGCGCCGTGCTCCAGCAGCATGCGCGCCACTTCTACCCGGCCATGACAGGCGGCCCAGTGCAGCGGCGTGCGGCCGTTTTCGTCGCGAACATCCACTTCGTCGATCAGCGGGATGAGGAATTCAACCATCGCCGCCTGGCCGTCGCCCGCGGCGCTGTGGAGCACCGTTTCGCCGCTCAGGCCGCGCGTGCGCACATCAACGCCGGTGTCCAGCAGCATGCGCGCGACATGAAAGCGGCCCTGTTCTGCGGCCTTGAGAAAACGAAGCGTGCGATCCGTAGGTTGCTTCAAAAGCGGCTCCTTGCCCCTTCCACTGCGCCCTTCCCGCTGCACCCCCCATGCCGGCCCCCCCCTTGCCCGCGTGCCTCGGCTCTCGCACTGCGTTTGCAACCGTCAACTGGGAAGCTCGTCCTTGATCTTAGGCCGCGCGTCGATTCAGTTCCCGCCGAAGTCTGAAGCGTCGTTTGCGCCATGCCTGCAGCGGTTTTTGAGGCCGCGGAGACGACAAGCAGTCACGGCAAAGCGAATCGAGGCGCTTGCTGTCGCGAGTCGGAAGTGAACAACATCGACGCGAACGTCGATGTTGTTCGAACCGATCAAGTCGCCGTTCATCGATGGCGCAGCGTCGATGGAACGCGCGGTGCGCTGTGATGCGGACGGCGGGTGCGCGTGCTGACGCCCGACGTTACGCCCGACGACGCCGACGACGGCGCGAAGCGAGCCCGGCCAAGCCGAGCAGCGCAAGCGGCGCTGGCGCCGGAATCTGGGCGACGGCGAAGGTGATGCGCATCTTGTCCAGGCCGCCTTGCGGGCTGTCCTGCCACCACGTGAGCGACGAGAATTCGCCGGTCAAGCGAACGACGCCGTTCTGATGCCCTGGGCCGAGATTATCGACGAGTTTCTGCGGCACGGCGGTGAGGCCGGGGTCGCGTTCGGCATCGACGGATTGCAGGATGACGTCATCCTGGAAGTCCCAGAACGAAGGCCCCCACTTGGTCTGGTTCTTGTCGCCGGAGATGCCGATGAGCAGAAGCACGTCGTTGACGGGCTGACCGAAGTCGATGGTGGAGAATCCTGGGACGCCGCCGCCGACTTTGATGTTGTCGATGTCGCCCGTGCCGAACGTCAAGGCGTCAAAGCCGTCGTCGCCGAGATAGCTGTTCTCGAAGACCTTGTTGCCGTGCACGTGAACGCCGTCGTAGGTGACGGTGTTCCCGAAGAGCGACCCGACGGCCATATCGGTCGCTGCGGATGCGGAATCCCAATCGATGGTGACATAGGTCTTGCCGCCGAACTGGATGGTGTCGGCGAAGGCCTGTGTGGGGGCAAAGCCCACGACGCACGCGGCAAGGCCGCATGCGCCAAAAACAATACGAAACATGATTGTCTCCCTCTTCTCTTTTTGTTCTCTTCTCGAATCAGTCTCTCTCGTACCCGCGCGGAGGGACCGGCGGGACACAGGGAGCATAACCCATGAAATCAGGGCCTGTCAAAGGAATTCTGTGAGATTTGCCCATTTTGCCGGTGGAGCGGCCGTGACGCGGCGCTTTGCCCCTTTCCTGCGGGCTTGCCTACCCTGCCGGTCTTTCCCGATCACCCGCCGGCCGCTCGGGCCCGGTCCCCCCGGCAGCCTCGCGGCCTTCCCACGGAGCGGCGCGGGCAGAAAGGCGGCAACCGCATGAACGCTCGCCCGCTTCACAACTCGCATCACGCATCCGATCGGCCACGCGCCCGCCGCGAAACCCGCGGCCTGATCGAGATTCGCATCCGCGACATCCGCCAACTCTTCAACACGCTCGACGCGACGCCCTTCCCCGAACAAGACCTCGACACCGACGCGGAAGACTTCATCCTGGGCTGGGCGATGGAGCACCCGCGCGACGCGGAGCTGCGCATTCGCATCCACATCGACCAGCCGCCCGGCGACGCCGAGCAGCGCGAGCGCACGGCGGGGGCGATCCGCAACTTCTTCCGATATCGCGCCGGCGCGATCCAGCGCCAGTTCAGGCGCCTGCTGAGCCGCGGTCGCGTGAGCTTGATCATCGGGCTGTCATGCCTGGCGGCGTCGGTGACGGGCGCTGAACTGATCGGCAAGCTCACCGAGGGCACGGTGTTCGAGATTCTGCGCGAGAGCATGCTCATCGGCGGCTGGGTGGCGATGTGGCGGCCGCTCGAGATTTTTCTTTACGACTGGTGGCCCTTGCGGCACGAGCGGCGAGTCTGCGAACGACTCAGCCGCGCGGCCGTCGAAATCATCGACGCACGCGAACGGGCATGAGCCTGCGGCGCTCCCCTCGAAGCGGCGTCATCGCGGCGCTCAGAGACCCTTTCATCAACGAGAAAGTCGAAGCTGGATCGCGCTGGTTCCTGGGAGATTGCTCTACGTGCGGCTCTCACCCCAACCCGCTCCCATAGTTAGAGAGGGAGATCGAGACAATCTCTTAGTCGCGGTACTTCACATGGCAGTCCTTGCACGAAGCGTTGATGAGCTTGAACTGCTCGGTAAGCCGTTCGCCGCTCGTTTGGCCGGAGACGATCAGGTCTTCAAGCTGCTGCGCCAGCGCGCCGTTGCCGCGCAGCAGTTCGTGGAATTCGCCGGACTTTTCGCGCACTCGCTCATCGAGTTCGAGCAGTCGAAAGAGATCGGCCATGCGACCGGCTTCGGCCGCGGGAACAAGGTCCGGGTGGTCCGGCGGCGTCTTCCAGCCGGCTTTTTCGATCGCCTTGAGGTGCTCGGCGATGTGATCCATCTCCACCATGCTCTTGAGCAGTCCCTGCGGCTGCGAGATCGCAGGAAAGTCGGCGGCGACTTCGTCGATCATGCCCATCGACACCGGCGCGGCGGTCGATGTGCACGAATACAGACCCTTGTAACTCGGCGACGTGCCTGAAACCCGCATGCGCTCGACCATGTCCTGCGGCTCGCCCCAGCCAAGCGTGACGGCGACGGCGCCGGCGGCCCCTGCGCTGCGGTGCTTGCCGTGGTGGCAGTGCACGTACACCGCGCCGGATTCGATCGAATCGCGCGCCGCCCGCGCCAGTTCGAGCTTGCGCCGCTCGTCGAATCCGTTGTAGCCGATGGGAAGGTGGATGTAGCGCATGCCATGACGCTCGGCGGCCTCGACGTCGGGAACCGCGCCATCGACGCTGATGATCGTGCTCACCCCCAGCCGCGCCAGCGATTCGAATCCCGCTTCGTCCTCGGGCACGCTCCCGGAATAGAAGTTCGTGCGATACGCCACCACATTGTGCAGGCCCGCATAGTCACGAGGCGCGCCATCGTCCACGCCCGGCACGTCGGCCGCCGCCCTCGCAGGCGAATCGTCGTGCAGCGCCGCCTGCGATCGCGTCAGCGCCGCGTCGTCCTTCAGGTGGGCGCACGCCGCCGGGAGCGCGCAAGCGATCGCCGCGGCGAACAG
>CAZLDF010000335.1:0-5751 GCA_964558095.1 uncultured Isosphaeraceae bacterium
GATCACCGGCAGCTACTCGCAAGGCGCGGCCGGTCAACTGGTGATCCAACTCGGCGGGCTTCTTGCGGAATCCGAGCACGATCAACTGTGGGCCAGCGGCGACATCACGCTCGACGGCGAGCTGCTCGTCACGACCATCGACGGTTTCGTGCCCGAAGCGAGCGATTCGTTTCTCATCGTGCAATCCGGGCTCGGCACCGTGAGCGGAACATTCGCAACCGTCAACGGCGACTGGGACGTGGTCTATACGTCGAACTCGGTGATCATCTCGCCGGGCGGCGCCCAGCCGTGCGCCGCGGACCTCGTCCCGCCGGGCGGCGACGGCGCGGTGACGATCGCCGACGTCGTCTCCGTGATCGCCGCGTACGGGCTGCCCTGTGATGACTGCCCGCAAGACATCATGCCGCAGCCTGATGGCGACAACGCCGTGACCATCGCCGACGTCACCGCCGTCATGACGACGTACGGCCCGTGCGAATGAACAAGGGGCATGCGCCTCATCTTCTTGCCCGTCACGAATCACAGCGTTCGTGACGGGCGTTTGGTTGTTTGAAAGGCCGTATCGCTCGGCCTGCTTGGTTGATGTGCTCATGTTCATCTTTGGGGTGACGAAATCCTCGCCGTTTGCGCTTGTGTATGTGTGACACGGCCAGTTGCCCGCTGGAGATCGGGCGAGGGCCGCCAACCATGACGCAGCCTCCAGGGGGGTTCCCTGTGGCGGGGGTGCGGCGCCGCGGAGCGGCCCGACGGTTCGCTCGCGACCATCCCCGCGAGCGGGTGTCGGCTGCGCCGCGGTCGCCCTCTTTTGGCCGAACGTCCCCTCTCCCCTTGGGAGACGGGTCAAGGACTAAGGGCGATCGCGCGCACGTGCGATCACCTTCCACAAACTGTTGTCGCCGCCAAATCCGACTTCTCTCCGGCTGCGTGGTTCTCTATCATGGAAGACTTCGGGCGGGGGCACGCCGGCGGAGTTTGATTGCATGGGCCGATACGACACGACGCTCTTCGCCGCTTCCGCCGTCGCGATCGTTCTGTCCAAGGGGCTGCTGAACTCCGCCACCGCCCAGGTGCCGACGTACAGCACCTTCGAACTGCAGGCGCGATCGAACTTCTCCGCCAACGGCCCGTCGTTCAACCTGCCCGGCGACACGTTCTTCGGCAACGCCACGCCCGCGATCAACGACAACGCGTTCGTCGCGTTCCGCTGCGACGTCGTCGCCGGCTCTACCGGGCAATCGCTGTGGTTCGGCGGGGGGGGCAACGGGGCGCTCGTGTACGACACGCCCGCCGACGGTCTCGTCTCCGACCCGACGGTCAACAACGCCAATCTCGTCATCGCAGAGCAATTCTTCACCAGCCCCGACGGCATCATCTTCTATGACGATTCCGATTCGTCCAGCGGCCTCTACACCGATCGCCCCATCGGCGCTTCGAGCTGGAGCAGTCCCGATGTCAACAACCTCGGCAATGTCGGCTATCGCGCGGGGTTCTCCGGCAGCGGCAACGCGTACTACATCTGGAACGGCATCAGCGCGGTCTTCATCGTCGGCGACGCCAACGCCGACGCCCTCAGCCCTTACTCGTTCCTCTTCACCCCCAGCTTCAACGACAACAACAAGATCGCCGGCAAAGTTCGCCTGGGGGGGGCATCGCAAACCGGCAACGAGCGGCCGGACCAGATTCGCCTCTTCTCCAGCAACGGATCGTCGATCCTCATCGCTGAAGACCGCGACAGCAATCCCGCTTCGCCCTACACGGCCTTCGACAACAGCGTCGGTCTCGCCGACAACGACCTCGTCGCGTTCACCGCCAACCTGTTCGCCGGGGGGCGCGGCGTGTTCGTCAGCGACGGATCGACGACCACGACCATCGCGACCACCTCGACGCCCGACGTCACGAACATCGAGTTCTTCTCGCCGGCTGTGAACACCGACGGCCTGGTCGCGTTCCGCGCGTTCGACGGCTCGGGATTGCGAGCCGTGTTCGTCGGCGACGGCGCGACGCTGCGCAAAGTCGTCCGCGAGCACGACACGCTTCCCAGCGACCTCGGAACAGCTCGCATCGATCAGCACGATGCCTCGCCCGTCTTCGGCGGGTCGATCCGCATCAACTCCAGCGGCGACATCGCGTTCCACTGCGGCTTGACCCCTCCACGCAACAACCAGATCGAATGGGGCGGCGCGATTTACGTCGCCTACGCCGACCAGCCTCCCCCCCCCTGCCCCGCCGACATCGCTCCCGAGGGCGGCGACGGGCAGGTCACCATCGCCGACGTCACGGCAGTCCTCACCGCCTTCGGCCTGCCGTGCGATGATTGCGATGAAGACATCTCCCCGCCGCCCGATGGCGACAACCAGGTGACGATTGCGGACATCAACGCGGTCATCACCGCATATGGGCCGTGCCCGTGAGAAGCGACGGAGCGACGGAGGCACGAAGCGACGAAGTGAAGAAGTGAACGCGCCGGTTTCGCGAGCGGGTCGAAGAGTCGCCGAGTCGAAGACCCGCCGTGGCGGGAAGACCTTGCCCCGCTGAAGTGACAGAGGGCGCTCCAGCACACATCGCCGACCCTTCATATCAACGAACTTCGATCATTGGCGCGCATCGCGGCGCGCTCTCGAAGTCGCTCAACCCACTGAAACGCCATTTTCACGATCCCACAGAGGCTGTTCGCCTTCATATTTAGCAACGTTGATGATTTGCGCATTTTGGACCTCTTCGCGAGGCTGATCGCGAAACTGTTAATCTGCGCAAACATCCGCTGATGACCCCTTTTACTTCGTGCGCGCTTTTTGAAGCGCAAGCGAGGTTGGCGCGCAAATGTGACGTTCGTTGCATGGTTTGGCACGGCGTTTGAGAAGTGGTGGTGGTGGGGGTTCACCGCAGAGGACTGGGGGGACGGAGATCGCGGAGGAGGGGAAAGCGGAAGAGGGCGCTATTCGATTGCCAAGGAGCGTGGCGCGCAGGCGCTGCAAGCCCGTCGCCTGTCGTCGAAAGAAAGTAGAACTATGACTCCCCCGCCGGCGAAGTCCAGAACTCGCATCGCGCGAGCGTCACGTTTGTGCGCGCTTCTTCCGGTAGCGCCGCACTCCGTGCCGCGAGTGATCGCGCTTGGACTTCTGTCTGAGCCGCGAGCGGGAGCGAGCGGACGGACGGACATGCAGGTTTCGCAGTTTAGAGCCGCGAGCGGGAGCGAGCGGACGGAGACACGGGGGACTCTGCGGTTTGGGGACCTGACGGCGCTCCCGAGCCGGCTGGGGATGAACACCCGGTCCGGGCGGAGCGGATCGGGCTGACGACCGAGTCCTCAATTTTTTTCGAAATTCCGCGCAGGGATCGCAGGGCGGCGGCATATTGACTTGTGAACGCAGCATTTTCGAGGCGCTCGCCACGAGGCGGCGGCGGCGATCGCGGCTGCAAGGAGCTGAGATGCGATTCACAACCAAGTCTCCGGGCATGATTCAGGCGTCCTTTCTTCTCGTCCTCGTCTTGCTCGCCGGCTCGGCCGGACGGGCGCTTGCGAGCGTGTTTCACGTCGATCGCGACGCTCCGCCGGGCGGCGACGGGACAAGCTGGAAGACTGCCTTCGACGACCTTCAGGATGCGCTCGAAGTGGCTGCGAAGGGCGACCAGGTCTGGGTCGCTGCGGGAACGTATTTGCCCAGCTCGCCGACCGATCCGCTCGATCCGCGATCGGCGACGTTCAGCCTCGTCAGCGGCGTCGAGCTGTATGGCGGCTTCGTCGGGACTGAGACCTCGCTCAAAAAGCGCGACTGGGACGCCAACGTGACCATCCTCTCTGGTGACTTCAACGGCGACGACCTGCCGGGGTTTGTCAACAACGAAGAGAACGCGTATCACGTCCTCGAAGCGATCGAACTCGATACTGCCGTCGTGATCGACGGATTCACGATAAGGGGGGGGAACGCGGACGGGATCAATCCGTCGGGGGTTCTCGACCACTCATCAGGCGGCGGGTTCTGGATGTATCAATCCGACGCGATCGTTCGCCATTGCGTGGTTCGCAGTAATCGGGCGATTGAAGACGGCGGCGGCGTGGGCGAAACCGGCTCCGGCTCGCACGATCTCACCGTCGAGGACTGTCTCATCGAGAACAACGAGGGCGCGCGCGGCGGAGGCATCTTCCACGCCGGCGGCGACTGCTTCCTGACGAATTGCCTTGTGGTCAACAATCGATCACATTCCGCGGCTTCCGGCGGCGGAGGCGGCGGGGCGTACATTTTCGGTGGTTCACTGACCGGATGCGTTTTCAGCGGCAACTCGGCGGTCCGGGTGGGCGGCGCATTGCGCGCCGGCAGCGCCATTGACGTCGTGGAATGCCAGTTCATCGCGAACACCGCGCGCGACGGCGGCGCGACTTACGGGACATTGATGGCCGTCAACTGCCAATTCCTGAACAACGCGGCCGAGGACTTCGGCGGCGCGATCCGCACCGGGAGCACGTCGTCGTTCGAGTCGTGCATCTTCACGGGAAATTCCGCCGCCCTGGGCGGCGCGCTGCATTTCATCGGGTCCGGCTCTCTCAACTTCAGCGGTTGCACGTTCACGGATAATCAAGCATTGGCGACCGGCGGCGCGCTCGACCTGACCGACGGCACGATCAACATCTCGACATGCCAGTTCATCGGCAACTGGGCGAGCGAAGGCGGTTCGATCGCGCTGCGCGACGACGCGACGGTGACGGTGACGAGCACATCGTTCACAGGCGGCGTGGCGGCGTATGGCGGCGCGATCGCAGCCGCCGATTCCACGCTCGCGATGACCGGATGCACGATTCGCGAGAACGATGCAGTGGACGGCGGGGCGCTGGACCTTGCTGCGACCGGCGTCACAATTGAAATGTGCGAATTCAGTGACAACGCTGCGCGAATCGGCGGGGCGCTGCACGCGTTCGAGGCGAACGAGGTGACGATCGTGAATTGCGAGTTCGCGGGAAATGAGGCATTGGATGCGGGCGGGGCGTGCGCGCTCGAGGATTCGCAGGTCAACGTGACGCTCAGTGCGTTTGTCAGCAACACGAGCTTCCGGCAGGGCGGCGCGGTGTCGTTCAGCGTCAACTGCGAGGCGGCCGTCGCCGGGTGCGTGTTCAGTGACAATTCGGCGACGTACACGGGGGGCGGCGTGTTCCTCTATGAATCTTCGCTCGAAATCGAAGGCTGCGATTTCATCAACAACGTCTCCGACACGGTGGGCGGCGCCCTCGCTACCCAGGCGAGTGAATGCAGTGTCGCGGTGTCCCAATTCACTGGCAATCACGCTGGAGACGGAACAAACTACAGCCCGGGCGGCGCCATCGTTGGGTACACAGGTGGGTCGCTGGTGGTGGTCGATTCCGCATTCACGGCGAATTCAGTGTTCACCAGGCTCGGCGGTTCCGCAGCCATTCACTTCCAAAACCACCCGGATTATCCTGCCGAAGTTTCCTTCGTTGACGTTCAGATTCGTCGATGCGGCTTCCTCGAGAATTACGCGACTGCCACCAGCACATGGAGCGAGGGCGCTTGCTCCTTCTTCGTTCGCGCTGTTGAAGGCGCGCACAGCTTGGTCGAGATCGAGGATTGCACGTTCGAGCGAAATGTGGGGGAGTTCGGCGGGGCCCTCGTGATTTTTCGCGAGGTCTCCGCGAACGATTCAAGTTTGACCGGGCACATCGACCGATGCACCTTCCGCGCGAACGAAGCACAGCGGGTCGGCGGCGCCCTGTATGTCGGTTTCTGGGATTCACTTGAC
>CAZLDF010000336.1:0-7094 GCA_964558095.1 uncultured Isosphaeraceae bacterium
TCCACCGGTTCGGACTCGCCCGCGATGATGAGGTCGAGTTCCTGGTCGGTTCCCTTCATGCTTTGAAGGATTTTGAGGAGAGGTCCGCGTTCCATGGAAGAAGTCGTTTCTTGTTGTTCGTTGGTCATTCGTCGTTCTTGGGTCAACCCGGACCTTCGCCCCCCCCTGACTCAGGTCCGGCGTGGGCAGTTACTCGATGATTCCGAGGATGTCGGACTCGGTCATGATGAGGTACTCCTCGCCGTCGAGCTTGATCTCGGTTCCGGCGTAGGAGGTGAAGATGATGCTGTCGCCGTTCTTGACGGTGAAGGGGAGGTATTCGCCGGTGTCCTTGTTGAGGTTGCCGTTGCCCAGCGCGATCACTTTGCCTTCCTGCGGCTTGTCCTTGGCGGACTCGGGCAGAAAGATGCCGGCTTCGGTCTTGGTCTGCGCTTCAGCGCGCTTCACGATGATCTTGTCGCCCAGCGGGCGCAGATTGAGTTTGGATTTCGTTGCGGTGGCAGCCATAGCAGTGTGCTCCTCTTGTGTTCTCAACGGTTGAAGATGACGCTCCGGCTTTCAGGTAGGCCAGAGTCCCGAGTAATGCCTGCGGAGGATCCGCCGCATGACTTCGAGGATGGATTCAAGCTGGACAGGTTGATCGACGACGGCGAACGCGCCTTCGCGCAGCGCCTCGCACAGGCCGCGCGTCGATTCGCGCGACTGCGTCTGCATCGAACGGAGAATGACCAGCGGTGGAGGCTGATCGAGCCGGCGAAGCAGTTGAATGACGCGCGAGCCGCCCGGCGTCTCGCAGACCGCGTCGGGCGTCGGGCCAGCGCCGCGGCGGAGCGGAATCGCCATATCGACGAACGCGATGTGAATGCTGGTGGTGCGGATGACGTGCTCGGCCTCTTCGCCGGTCTCGACGCGGATGGACGCGATGCCCATGGGCTCGAGCAGGTGCGGGAGCTGATCGACGGCGGTGTGACGCCTCCATGAGCCGGAGGAAAGCAGAAGGTTGAGGCGCGACGGGCCGCGCGACGGTCCATGGCCGTCCGACTTGCCATCGGCGGGCGGCGCAGCGGGCGATGCATCGCCCGAGGCGAGGTCGCCCCCATGAGAGCCGTGATGAAAGCGCAGCATCATCGCAGGGAACGATCGTCGCAAAGGCCATGCCGCCGCGGCGCCGGCGGCGGGTGAGCATAAAGCCCGCGAAAACAAGGAGTTAGGGCGATCCTGCACGCGACGGCGACGTCAGGGAATGACGCCGGCGGGCTGCGAGGTGGTCGCATGCTGCCAATCTGGCGGACCGCCGGGGGTCGCCGCGAAGGGCTTCGCAGGCTGTTTGCCCCGTTGCCGCGGCATGCTGATACTTTGCGTCGCGGGTTCTTTCGCAAGGATTCAATCCATGTCGGTGATGCAAACGCAAGCGGTCCCACTCATTCGTGTTGCCGACGCCCTGGCCGGGCGCGTCGAGGTCGGCTCAGCCGTGGTTGTGCAGGGCTGGGTCCGCACCCGCCGCGACAGCAAGGCGGGGCTGTCGTTCATCCACTTCAGCGATGGTTCGTGCTTCGACCCGATTCAGATCGTCGCGCCGAACAGCCTCGTCAATTACGAGAGCGATATTCTGCGCGTCACGACCGGTTGCGCGATCGTCGCGGAAGGAACGCTCGTCGCATCGCAGGGAAAGGGGCAATCGTTCGAGGTGCAGGCGACGCGCATCGAGGTCGTCGGCTGGGTCGATGACCCGGACACCTATCCCGTTTCCGCCAAGCATCACACGTTCGAGTATCTGCGAGAAGTGGCGCATCTGCGGCCGCGGACGAACACGTTTGGCGCGATCGCGCGCGTGCGGCATTGCCTGGCGATGGCGGTGCACCGCTTCTTCCACGAGCGCGGCTTCCTCTGGATTCACACGCCCATCATCACCGCCAGCGACTGTGAAGGCGCGGGCGAAATGTTTCGCGTGAGCACATTGGACATGGTGAATCTGCCGCGCAATGAGCAGGGCCGGATTGATTATGCGCAGGATTTCTTCGGCAAGGAAGCGTTCCTGACGGTTTCGGGCCAGCTTGCGGTCGAGACCTACTGCCTGGCGCTAAGTAACGTCTATACATTCGGGCCGACGTTTCGCGCGGAGAATTCCAACACTTCGCGCCACCTCGCCGAATTCTGGATGATCGAGCCGGAGATCGCCTTCGCCGACCTGTCTGCCGACGCGGACCTTGCGGAGAACTTCCTGAAATACATCTTCCGCGCGCTGCTCGATGAGCGTGACGACGACATGAAGTTTTTCGCTGAACGCATCGACAAGGACTGCATCGAGCGCATCGAGAAGTTCGTCGATGCGAGCTTCGAGCGCATGGACTACAGCGACGCGATCGCGGCCCTGGAAAAGGCCGCGGCCGGTGGCAAGAAGTTCGAGTTCCCCGTGAAGTGGGGGATGGACATGCAAAGCGAACACGAGCGCCATCTGACGGAGGAACTCGTCGGCCGGCCTGTCGTGGTGATGAACTACCCCAAGGAGATCAAGGCGTTCTACATGCGCCTCAACGACGATGAGCGCACGGTCGCGGCGATGGACGTGCTGGCGCCCGGCATCGGCGAGATCATCGGCGGCTCGCAGCGCGAGGAGCGGCTGGACGTCCTCGACCGGCGCATTGACGAGATGGGATTGAACAAACAGGCGTACTGGTGGTATCGCGACCTGCGCCGCTACGGCACGGTTCCCCACGCGGGTTTCGGCCTGGGCTTCGAGCGGACGATTCTCTATGCGACGGGGATGCAGAACATCCGCGACGTGATTCCGTTCCCGCGGACTCCGGGGCACGCGGAGTTCTAACGATGAAGCGCCGCGATCTTGAAAGGCATTTGCGCCGATACGGGTGCGCGTTCGAGCGTCACGGCGGCGATCATGATGTCTGGATCAACCTGACAAGCAGTTTGGAAGCCACATTGCCGCGACATCGAGAGATCAAGCCGACAATCGTTCGCAGTGTGTGCCGGCAACTCGAGGTGCCTCTGCCAAGAAAAGTGTCTTGAGTGGTCATGCGGTTGCTCGCCGACGCGGTCGCGCGGCAGCGCCTCGTTTGGCACGAGATGCCTGGAGGGCCTTCATCGCATCGCGAGCCATGCTGAATGCTTGAGGAATGGTCTCGGCCGTAGTGATGAGAGCCGGGTCCATGGGCGAGCGTACAAGAAATCCACCCTCCGGCATGAGTTCGAGAGTCAGAAGCATTTTCCCGTCATTGATAGTGTATTTCTTTGTCTGTGCCATGTTCACTCCTTTTAGCATTATTGGGCGGGGAGGAGGCATTTCAAGTTCCAGCGGTCGTTATTGGCATTGTTGGAATCGTCATCCGAGTATCGGGCTCCCGCCGCTCCCGGGCTTTACTTGACCGTCATCAGCACCACCCCTCCCAGCACCAGCAGCACCGCCAGGGCCTTGCGGATCGTGAACTCCTCGCCCAGCAGCGCGATGCCCAACACGACAGCGACCGCAGGGGCCACAGTGAACGCGATGGGCTTGATGCGCGAGATCTCGCCAAGGTGCAGCGCCGCATAGAAGAAGATCATGCCCAGCGCGCCCGCGACGAGGCCGGAACCAAGCACCAGCTTCAGCAACGTCCCCGCGCTGGCGCTGGTCCAGCCTCGCGGCTCGACCTTCCACACGTGCATCGCCAGCAGATATGCCAGCCAGATCACCGGCAGCGCGACGGTCGATCGGATGGCGATCGCCGTCAGAGGTCCGACTCTGCCCGTGTGAAGCACTGATTTCGTGAACAGCTCGCCGACGCCCCAGCACAGGCCGGCAGCGATTGCGAAGAGGATGGCCTTCATGCGCGAGATTATCGGTGGTGCGATCGCGAAACCGCAAGCGGCGATCGTTTGATGCAGTGATTACACTGGGGCCATGAGTCAGGTCGCGCCCTCCCCGCTTCTCGCGCCCATCGATCTGCGAACGATCCGCGCGCAGTTTCCCGCGCTCAGCCAGGACATGGTTTTTCTGGAGAACGCGGGCGGCTCGCAGGCGCCGCGGCAGGTGGCTGACGCTGTTTATGACTACCTCACCAGAACCAACGTGCAGGTGGGCGGTGAATACGACACGTCGAAGACGTGCAGCCGCATCATCGCCGACGCCCATGCGTTCATGAACACGTTCTTCAACGGCCATGGCGTCGGTCTGCCCATCTTCGGCTCGTCCTGCACCACGCTCATGCTGCGCCTGGCGGGCATGTATGGCGATGCGATCGACGCGACGCGCGACGAGATCATCGTCAGTGAAGCCGGTCACGAAGCCAACATCGGGCCGTGGCTGCGCCTGAAGGACCGCGGATACACAATCAAGTGGTGGGAAGCCGACTCCGAGTCGGGCCGATGCAGCCTCGATCAGTTGCGCGATCTTCTGAGTGAGCGCACGCGCATAGTCGCCTTGCCGCACGTGTCGAATATCCTTGGCGAGATCATCGACGTCAAATCCGCGATCGAGATCGCGCACGAGTTCGGCGCCCGAGTGGTGCTCGACAGCGTCGCCTACGCGCCGCACCGCGCTTTGGATGTCAAACGGCTTGGCGCTGACTGGTGCGTGGTGTCGGTTTACAAGATGTTCGGGCCGCACATCGGCGCGCTGTGGGGCAAGCGCGAGGCGTTCGCGGAACTGCGCGGCACCAACCACTTCTACATGGCGGAGGATCACGTGCCGCAGAAGTTCGAGCCGGGCGGAGCGGGGTACGAGCTGTGCGGCGGCCTGTTGGGGTTGGCGAGGTACCTCAAGCTCCTGGCGGGGCGATCGAACGATTCGCCGATAACGCGCGACGCGCTCGTGGCGGCGTTCGACCGCATGACGGAGCTGGAGATGCCTCTGCAGCGCTGGATCATGGATTGGCTTGGGGGATTGAAGGGAGTGAGGATCATCGGACCAGACCACGCGGAAGCGTCGCGCGTGCCGACTGTGTCATTTGTCCATGAACGCAGGCAGCCCCTGGAGCTGGCCCGGGCAGCCGCGGGCAGCCGCATCGGCATCAAGAGCGGCCACATGAGCTCCTACCGGCTATGCCAGCGGATGGGCATCGACGTCCGCGAAGGCGTTGTCCGGGTCAGCGCGGTGCACTACAACGAGATCGCCGAGCTCGAGAAGCTCCGGGATGCGTTCGCGGGCATCATCTAACCGCGAAAACCCGGGCGTTCGGTCAGGCGGGCAAAGTGGGAGGTTTCGGCTCTCCCTACCGCCTGGCCCTGCTGGTGGGCCTGCGAGGGCGGTTCCTGTCGAAATCTTGGCAACAGGAACGCCAACCCCAGCCGTATGGAGTTAGACTGGTGGGCGGGACCGCTTCGACGAAGGATCCGCTGGACGAAGACAAACTTCCGATTCCGCCGACGGAGCGACCGGCCGGTGGAATCTTCTCACACTTCTGCTGCGACGGAGAGGCTGATAAAGATGCGACCCATTCGACTGATCACGATCGGACTGATCGGCGCACTGATCGTCACCGCCGGGGTTCTGGCCCAGACCTCCAATGCACACGGCGCGGCCGGCGCGGCGCGAGGCAAACCCAAAGCCGCATCATCGAAGCAGGCAAAGAAGATGGTGGACTACACGCTGCGCCTCGGCGAACAAAGCTTCGACCTGGCGCAAGGCCTGCCCATGAACGACATGGTCGTCGGCGGGCAGCGGTCGCGGCCGGATGTCGATGACATGCGACTGGTGCAGTTCGACGGCCCGACGCAGCAGGGTTGGCTTGACGCCCTGGAAGCGCAGGGCCTCGAGGTCGTGCAGTACATCCATCCCTACACCTACATCACGTGGGGCCGCGTGAACAACCGCGCGGACCTCGAGGCGCTGCCCTTCGTGCGCGCCACGGGCGACTTCGCCCCGGCGTTCCGCGTGCAACCTCGATATCTGAACGAGCGCGATGATGTGCTTAAGGTTCGCGCGCTGATGTACCGCGGCGCCCAGACCGACGCCGTCATTCGAAGCATCGCCGGCCTGGGCGGCCAGAGCACCGGCAGGCGCGTCCTCAACGACACGTGGGAGATCGCCACCTTCGATCTTCCCAACGCGAAGATGATGGACGCGGCAAGCATTCCCGGCGTCTATGCCATCCACCTCGAGCCGAAGGACGGCGGACTCCGCGGCGAAATGAGCGACCAGGTCTGCGCCGACAACGTCAGCGGCTCCAACGCAGCCTTCCCCGGCTACATGTCGTGGCTGAACACCATCGGCCTCGACGGCAGCGGCGTCATCATCGCCAACGTCGATGGCGGCATTCAGGACACGCACGCCGATCTCGTCGGGCGCATGGTCTCCTGCTCGGGCTCGACCTGCGGCGGGGGCACGTCAAGCGGTCACGGCACGCACACCGCCGGCATCATGGCCGGCGACGGCGCCTCCGGCACGCTCGATGGTCTCGGATTCCTCCGCGGGCTGGGGATCGCGCCGGGCGCCAACCTCGTCGAACAGCTCTACAGCCCGACGTACACCCAATCCGGCGGCATGCTCGAAATCATGAAGCAGTCGTACGCCAACGGCGCGCTGCTCTCGGGCAATAGCTGGGGCCCTTCCGGCTCGCCGCTCGGTTACGACGATGACACCATGCAGGTCGATCTCGGCGTCCGCGACACCAACAACACCCTCGCCGGCGATCAGCCCCTGACGTTCGTCCTTTCCTTCATGAACGGCTACGGCGGCACCAGCTCGCAGGGCACGCCCGACGAAGCCAAGAACATCTTCAACATCGGCTCGACCAAGATGCAGAACGATCCCAGCGGATCGCAGATACTCGACATCGACGACCTGTCGAGCAACTCCGCGCACGGCCCGGCGCTCGATGGACGAACCATCCCCCACATGGTCGCGCCCGGCTGCTCGGTCGAATCGACTTACACCGGCGGCTACGACCTGCTGTGCGGCACGTCCATGGCGTCGCCCCACGGAAAACGCCGCAAAATGTCCACCGAGCTGTCGATGTGCCAGCTCGACGCCATCTGCCATTCGATTTCCGTCGGCAGGCGCAGCCCCACCCAGGCGGCGTAGGCGTTGGCTTCGTACCAACTCACCCCGACCACCGGATGCCGGGCGAAGCGCTCGTCGTGCCGGGCCTCGCGCCAGTAGC